>DATMEW010000167.1:0-2675 GCA_035556495.1 Xanthobacteraceae bacterium
GCCATCAGATACGGCCCCGGCGTCCGCCATGCGCGCCGCGCCACGGGATCGAGCAGCAGCACGAGGGCGAAGGTTGCGCCCAGCGCGAAAGCGGCATATTTGGCCCAGAAGGCCAGCGCCAATGCGATGCCCGCCAGCAGCCAGTCGAGCAACCGCTCGTCACGAATGCCGCGATGGAACCACCATGCCGCCAGCGCCCAGAACGGCAGTTGCAGCACGTCGTGATTGAACTTCACGGCGGAGAAATTGAAGAAATGCAGCCCTTCCAGCGCCAGCACGGCGATGAGCGCGCGCTGTGGCGAAACGATCTCGCAGGCGAATTTGTAGATCACATAGAAGGTGGCGGCGACCGACAGCGGCCCGAGCAGATAGACCACCAGCGTCGTGCCGGTGAGGCGATACGCGAGATCGCCCAGCCACCACGGCAGCGGCGGATGTTTCCAGTAGCCGAGTTGCCATTCGCGGCCGAGCGCCAGCGTCTCGGCGAGGTCGAGCTGGAGATTGGCCGAGGTCAGGATGGGCACAACGGTCCACACCACGACATGGACCGCCAGCAGCCACAGCAGCGCGGCTTGCGGGCGCGCCTGCGCGAAGCGGAGGAGGCGATTGAGAATGTGTGTATCCCTATGTTCGAAAGCCAAAGGTCTCATGTAGGATATCGAACAACTGCTTTGCGCTTGTTGTATCGAGTTGGATGGTTTGGCTGAGCTTGCCTTCAATCTCCCGGTCCTGTGATCCACGAGTATCCAATTGGATCACAGGCCGATTTTCAAAAGAACTAACCTTTACCTCTGCATTGAGAGAGGTTGGGTGGAGTTTAATGCTCCCTTCCACTCGTCGGATTGCTTTTATAAGCGCCATTTTTTCCCCTTACTTCGGCACGGCCCGGATGGTCAGCGCGAGCCGGCCGAAAATCTCGCCGATCTGCTCCTCGGTGACGATCAGCGGCGGCATGACGGCAAAGGTGTCGCCGCCGACGCGCAGCACCATGTCCTCGCCGTGGAAGGCCCGCATCATCGTCTCATAGCCGCGCTGGCCGGCCGCGCCGTCACGCGGGGCAAGGTCCACGGCGGCGGCGAGGCCCACGGTGCGGATGTCCAGTACGCCGGGCAGGCCGCGCAGGCTCATGGCGGCGTCCGCGAACACCGGCTCCAACGCCTGCGCCCGCGCGAACAGGTCCTCGTCGCGATAGAGATCGAGGGTCGCGAGGCCGGCGGCGCAAGCCAGCGGATGCGCCGAATAGGTATAGCCATGGAACAGTTCGGGCAGGTGTTCCGGGCCTTTCATGAAGGCGTCGTGGATTTTCTCGTGGGCGATGACGCCGCCCATGGGCACGGTGCCGGAGGTCACGCCCTTGGCGAAGCAGATGAGGTCCGGCGTCACGCCATAACGCTCCGCCGCGAAGGCGTGGCCGAGTCGGCCGAAGCCGGTGATGACCTCGTCGAAGATCAGCAGGATGCCGTGTTTGTCGCAGATCTCGCGCAGGCGCTGGAGATAGCCCTGCGGCGGCGGCAGCACGCCGGTGGAGCCCGCCATCGGCTCGACGATGACGGCGGCGATGGTGGAGGCGTCGTGCAGGCCGACGATGCGCTCCAGATCGTCCGCCAGATGCGCGCCCCATGCCGGCTCGCCTTTCGTGAAAGCCTGCTGCACGCGGTCGTAAGTTGCGGGCAGGTGGTCCACGCCCGCCAGCGTCGGGCCGAAGCTCTTGCGGTTCGCCACCATGCCGCCGACCGTGATGCCGCCGAAGCCGACGCCATGATAGCCGCGCTCGCGGCCGATCAGCCGCGTCCGCGCGCCCTCTCCCCGGGCAAGATGATAGGCGATGGCCATCTTCAGCGCGGTGTCCACGGCCTCGGAGCCGGAATTGCAGAAGAAGACGTGATCCAGCCCCTCCGGCGCCAGCGCCGCGACGCGGCTCGCCAGCTCGAACGCCTTCGGATGGGAGAACTGGAAGCCCGGCGCATAGTCGAGTTCCGCCGCCTGGTTCTGGATCGCGGCGACGATGGGTGCGCGGTTATGCCCGGCGTTAGTGCACCACAGGCCGGAGGAGGAATCGAGGATCTGCCGCCCGTCCGGGGTTTCGTAGTGCATGTCCTGCGCGCGGGAGATCAGGCGCGGCGCGGCCTTGAAGGCGCGGTTCGGTGTGAACGGCAGCCACAGGGCGTCGAGATCGTTGGGAATGGCGGCGGCGGATGGGGCAGGCATGAGACGCACTCCGCGCCGGCTGCGAATGTGCCCGGCGCATGGGGCGCATTCTTACGGCCGGCGGCGGCGGCGCGCAAAGCCGCGGGACGGAATGCAGCATCCGCGCCTTGCGGGCGGGGCCGAGGCGTGCCAATCCGGGTCGCCCACCGATAAATCAATATTGACTCATCCAGATGTCCGACAAACCGAAGAAACCCCAGAAGCTGAAGGCGCGGCTGCCGCGCGGGCTGGCCGACCGTAGCCCGGCCGAGATCGCGGCCACCCGCCGCATGATCGAGACCATCCGCGGCGTCTATGAGCTGTATGGCTTCGAGCCGGTGGAAACCCCGGCCATCGAATTCACCGACGCGCTGGGCAAATTCCTCCCCGACCTCGACCGGCCGAACGAGGGCGTGTTCTCGTTCCAGGACGACGACGAGCAGTGGCTCTCGCTGCGCTACGACCTCACCGCGCCGCTGGCGCGCTAT
>DATMEW010000168.1:0-7708 GCA_035556495.1 Xanthobacteraceae bacterium
GCGTCTCCTCAAAGGAACAAGAGAAGGAAGGCTTCTCGATCCCGGCGCAATTGAAGCTGCTCAAGGAATACGCGGCGGCGAACGGCTTCGCGGTGGCGCAGGAATATATCGATGTCGAAACCGCCAAGCAGACCGGCCGCGCCGCCTTCGGCGAGATGGTCGCCTATCTGAAGGCGCACCCGTCCGTCCGCGTGATGCTGGTCGAAAAGACCGACCGGCTTTATCGCAACCTCAAAGACTGGGTGACGGTCGATGAACTCGACGTGGAAATGCACTTTCCAAAGGAAGGCGTGGTGCTGTCTCGCGAGTCGCGGTCCTCGGAAAAGTTCATGCACGGCATCAAGGTGCTGATGGCGAAGAACTACATCGACAACCTGTCCGAGGAAGCCCGCAAGGGTATGCAGGAGAAGGCCGAACAGGGCATCTGGCCGACCAAGACTCCGCTCGGCTATCGCAACGTCACCGGCCCGGACGGCAAGAAGATCATCGCCACCGATCCCGCGATCGCACCGCTCATCGGCAAGCTGTTCGAATGGTACGCGCGCGGCGACATTTCGCTCAAAGAAGCGGCGCGCAAGGCGCATACGGCGGGCCTCACCTATCCGAAGAGCGGCGCCAAGGTGCCGGTGAGCACGGTTCACACCATCCTGCGCAACCGGCTTTATACCGGCTGGTTCGAATGGAACGGCAAGCTCATCGAGGGCAAGCACGAGGCTCTGGTGCCGGTCGAACTATGGGAGCGCGTGCAGGGCGTGCTCGACGGCCGCTTCGCCAGCAAGGCCAAGCGCGGCCGGCATGACTTCGCCTTCTCGGGCCTGATCGCCTGCCATGCCTGCGGCTGCGCCGTCGTCGGCGAAATCAAGAAGCAGCGCTACATCTATTATCACTGCACCGGCTACGCCGATAAGTGCCAGGGCAATCCGGCATCCTGCCGCCGCAAGCATGTGCGCGAGGAAGCGCTCGAAGCGCAGTTCACCGAATTGCTCGGGCGGCTTCGCTTCGCTCGCGGCGTTCGTCGGCGTGGCTGGCGTGAAGCGCATCGCGCACCCATTCGAGCACCTCGCATGAAGAAGCGATCAAGCGCCATCAGGCCGAACACAAGCGGCTTCAGGACCGCATCAACGCCATGTATGTCGATAAGCTCGACGGGCTGGTGGACACCGCCTTCTATGAAAAAATGTCGAACCAGTGGCGCGAAGAACAGAATCGATGCCAGCGCGAGATCGACCGTCACCAGAACGCCGATAAATCCTACAAGGACGAAGGCGTTGCGCTTCTGGACCTTGCCCGTAACGCCCAAAGGCTATTCGCAATGCAGGAACCGCGCGAAAAACGCCGCCTGCTGAATTTCTTACTATCGAACTGCACTTGGGAGGATGGCGAAGTGGTCGCAACTTTCCGACAACCCTTTGACATGCTTGCAGAAACGGCAACCACCGCCGCCCACGTCGAGGTGGGCAAGAACGCCAAATCGGCTAAAAGTGAGATTTGGCTGGGGAACCTGGATTCGAACCAAGATCGACGGAGTCAGAGTCCGCTGTTCTACCATTGAACTATTCCCCAAATCGCCTCGCCGGAGGTGATTTGAGAGGCGGCTCCGCAGCAGGAACCGCGCCCGTTTCAGGGGCCGATATAAGGTGTTTCGCCTGACGGGTCCAGCCCCTTTGGAGCACGATCCCGAAAAGCGAGAGCCGGCTTTTGGCAAGATCGCGCTCTCACGAAAAGATAGCCGGCAGCCTGATGCAGCGGAGTCGGATCGAACTCCAACAGCATAGGGGACGGGAGCGCCGGGCCGGAAGGCTGCCACCTATGGGCAGCCCTTGCTTCTCCCGGCCGCCGGCAACACGCCCATGCCGATGGCAGCCAGCCGCTTCGGTCCGCCGGGACGGCAACCATGCGGAACATCAAACTCAAGCCACCATGAAATAAAAAACGGCGCCCACGGGCGCCGTTTCCTCGCTGCGTATCGTGCGCCGATTATTGCGGCTCGATCCGCGCCGTTTTCATGTAGCCCTGCCAGGCGTTCATGTCCTTGACCATCTGCTCCTGGCCCACGCCAAGCTCGCTGACCCAGGGGTCGCCGCCCTGAGCGTTCAGGAATTCGCGGGTCTGCTGCGTCCCATCGACCTCGTTGAACCAGGCGTTGAGCTGCTTCGCAACCGGCTCCGGGGTCGCGCTCGGCACCATCGCCGCAAACCAGCCAAACAGTTCCACGCCCTTCACACCTTCGTCCGTCATGGTCGGCAGATCGGGCATGAAGGAGAGGCGCTTTGAGGAACTGATCGCCAGCAGCCGCCAGCGGCCGGCGCGCATGTTGGCCATGGAGGACTGCGGATCCATCATGCCATAGTCCACAGCGCCGCTCTCAAAGTCATTCACGCTATCCGCCGCCGTACGGTACGGCACATCGACAGCCTTGACGCCAGTGGAAACCTTGTAAAGCTCGCCCATCACCTTTCCGGTGGTGTTGGACTGGGCATAGCTGGCCTTATCGCCCTTCTTGAGCATGGCCTCGGTCAGCTCTTTCAGCGTCTTGTAGGGGCTGTTCTGATGCACCACGACCATGAACGGCTGCTGGTTCAGCGTGGCGACCACGCGAAGATCCTTGGCCGGGTTGATCGGCGGGTTCTTGAACAGGTGGAAATTCGCTGCGGTCGAGCTGCCGGCATGGACGTGAATGGTGTAGCCATCCGGCTTGGCCTTCGCCGTATAGACCGCCGCGATGTTACCCGCCGCGCCGACCTTGTTCTCCACGATCACGGTGCGGTTGGCGCGCTTGCGGAATTCCTCGGCGAAATAGCGGACCAGCACGTCGGCGCCGCTGCCGGGCGGAAAAGCGCAAACGAAGGTGAAATCCTGACTCGGGAAATTCTGGGCAAGAGCCGCGCCAGGGGTCAGGCCGAGGCCCGCAGTGCCGGCAAGCCCGGCGCCGGCAATCAGAACATCACGCCTTGAAACAGTCATGGGGGGTGCTTCCTCTGGTTATGCGCTTATGCGCATGCATGTAGCCCATCGGTGGGCGGAACAAAATAGCCCGATGGGGAGGTATCGCAACGTTAACTCTTTTCAACTTTCGGATTTTTCGAAAGATGCAACAAAATCCCGCTCAAGCGCGGCGACGCGGTCGTGTCCGGTGAATCTGCGATAATCGGCCGCACCATACGGACTGGCGGCAGCCCGCTTGCGCCAGGCGGCCTGCGCCTGCGGGCCATGCGCCCTGAAATCGTTGAGCAAATCCCACGCGCCCTGAAGGCCGCCCATGCTGGCAATGGTGGGAAACAGGGCGACGCGCGCGCCCAGCGCGGCATATTCCTCCAGCGAAGGCCACGGCTCCGTGGCGCTCCACCAGTTGCAGAGCACCGGCCGTGGTGTTGCCCGGCACACCTGCGCGAGTTGGTCGCGGGTCTCCACGGCGTTCAGCCATACGAGATCCGCCCCGGCCTCTCCATAGGCGACGCAACGCTCCACGACCTCCGCGAAGGATATGCCATCCGCCCCGATGGCGTCGCAGCGCGCGGCAATGACGAAAGACGGGTCGATCTCGTCGCGCGCGGCCACCGCCGCCCGGATCTTGCCGACCGCCTCTCCCGTTGTGATGCAGCGTCGGCCGCCCAGTGTGCCGGACTTCTTGGGCGCTTCCTGATCCTCGATCTGGAGGCCGGCCACGCCGCAGCGGACGATTTCCTGCACGGCGTAATGCACGTTCACGGCATTGCCGAAGCCGGTATCGGCATCGAGCAGAATGGGAATCTCGCAGGCTGCCGCGACATGGCGGGCATGATCGACGACATCACGCAGGCCCAGAACGCCGCTGTCCGGCACGCCCAGCAGAAAACCCGACATCTGCGAGCCGGCGAGGAAGAAGCTCTCATAACCGGCCGCCTGCGCCATGCGCGCATACACCGGGCTGAAGCCGCCCGGCATCACCAGCAGCGACGGGCGGGCCAGAAGATCCCGAAAATGCCGGCGCTTGCGGCCGGCCTCGTCCCGGGGGATGGTTTCCAAGATCTTCCTCCCTGAACTTCGTTGCAGGTCAGTCCGCAGCGCGGGCGGTCTCGCCGCCGCCCTGCCAGCGCTTCACGGTGCCGACCTCGATGCCGAACAGGTCCAGCAGCCGGCCGACGCTGTGGTTGATGATATCGTCCACCGTCTCGGGGCGCTGATAGAAAGCCGGAACGATCGGCGCAACGATGGCGCCGATATCCGCCAGCGTCGTCATGGTGCGGAGATGGCCGCCGTGGAGCGGCGTTTCACGCACCGCCAGAACCAGCCGGCGGCGCTCCTTCAGCACGACATCGGCCGCGCGCGACATCAGCGACGCCGTCACGCCCGTGGCGATCTCGCTCATGGTGCGGATCGCGCAGGGCACGATGACCATGCCCATGGTCTTGAACGAGCCCGACGAGATCGACGCGCCGATATCGGCGCTCGGGTGACTGACGGAAGCCAGCGCCCGGACATCCTTCGATTTCCAGTCCGTCTCATAGGCCAGCGTCATCTCCGCCGACTTGCTCATGACCAGATGGGTTTCCACATCGGTATCGCGCAGCATTTCCAGCATGCGGATGCCGTAAACCACGCCGGATGCCCCGGAAATGCCGACGATGAGGCGGCGTGGCGGTGTCTGGGAAGGGGGGTGCGGCTGCTCATTCATGGGCCGGTGTTGTAGCCACAATCCCGCGCAGGGTCCATCGTCGGGAACTCCGGCCGCGCAGGCCCGTTAACGCAGGGGCCGTGCCTTAGCCATTTCACATTGCAATGGTTATCTATGGGCATGAACCTTCCCAACCTCCCCGCCGCCGGTCGGCCAGCGCGGCGCTTGCGTCTGCCGGCCAGCCTGCGGCGCACATGACGCCTTCCTGAACTGTTTCGCATGTCCCTCGATTCTGATGTTTCCGCCGCCTCGCTCGAAGCACCGCCGTTTCCCGACCTCGGCGACAGCGCCCTGATGCTCGACATCGACGGAACGCTGATCGATATCGCCGCACGGCCGGACGAAGTCGTCGTGCCGGCCAGTCTGCGCGAGACGCTACAACTCCTGCAAAGCCGCCTGAACGGCGCCGTGGCGCTGGTGAGCGGCAGGCAACTGGCCGACATCGACCGGCTATTCTCTCCGCTGAAATTTTCCGCGGTCGGCGGGCATGGTGCGGAATGCCGCCAGTTGCCGCTTGGCCCCATCGACACCACCCATGCCACGCCGCTGCCCAAGGATCTCAGCCAGGCGCTGTTCCAGTTCGCGGACGGCCGCGACGGCGTCATCGTCGAAGACAAGGGCTATTCGCTCGCCCTGCACTACCGGCTGGCGCCCCAGCACGAAGCCGCCATTCTCAAGGGCGTGTCCGCTTTATGTGCCGGATGGCCGATGATCGGAATCCTGCCCGGCAAGGCGGTGGTCGAGATCAAGCAGACCGGCGCCAACAAAGGCACGGGTATCCGCAAATTGATGCAGGCCCTGCCGTTTTCGGGCCGCCGCCCGATCTTCATCGGCGATGACGTGACCGACGAATTCGCCGCGGCCGCGGTTCCGGAATTCGGCGGCTTTGCGATGTCTGTCGGACGCGCCATGCCGGGCGCGGTCTATCGCTTCGAGTCACCGACGGCTGTCCGCAACTGGCTCGGCAAGCTGAGCACCGGTCACGGCTGAGCGGCCTCGGCCTCCTCGGGGTGAACCGTGCCATTGCCGAACCGCTGCTCGGACCTCTGCTTGGCCGGTTGCAGGACCCGATCCAGATTGAAGGCGCTGTTGATCAGCCCGACATGCGAGAAGGCCTGAGGGAAATTGCCCACCAGCCGCCCCTCGATCCAGTCATATTCCTCGCTCAGCAGGCCGACATCGTTGCACAGGCCAAGGAGGCGCTCGAACAGCCGTTCGGCATCGTCCCGCCGCCCGAGCAGCACATAGGCGTCCACCAGCCAGAAGCTACAGGCGAGGAATGCACCCTCCTCCGGCGGCAGACCGTCCGGCGCGCGCTGGGAATCGTAGCGCAGCAGAAAGCCGTCCACCATCAGCCGGGTCTCGATCTGCTCCACGGTGGCCCGGATGCGCGGGTCCTCCGGTGGCAAAAAGCCGATCACAGGCAGCAGGAGAAGGCTCGCGTCCAGCTCCTTCGAACCGTAGGACTGGACGAATCCGCCGGTCTGCGGGTCGATGCCGTTGCGGCACACATCGCGATGAATCTCCTCGCGCAGCGCCTTCCAGCGCGCGACCGGGCCTTCGAGGCCGAATTGCTCCGCGCTCTTGATGGCGCGATCGAACGCCGCCCAGGCCATGGCTTTCGAATAAACGAAATGACGCGGCTCGCTGCGCACCTCCCAGATGCCTTCGTCGGGCCGGCGCCATGCTGTTTCGAGATGGGCCAGAATTTCTTTCTGGATCTCCCAGCCGGAATCCTTCGGGGCGACGCCGCCGCGCCGGGCATGATGGAACGCGTCCATCACCTCGCCATAGACATCCAGTTGCAATTGGCCATAGGCGGCGTTGCCGATGCGAACGGGCCCGGAGTTCTCATAGCCCGGGAGCCAGTCCACTTCCCACTCGGTCAGCCGGCGTTCCCCGCCGATCCCGTACATGATCTGAAGTTGCGACGGGCTGCCGGCCACCGCACGGGAGAGCCAGTCCCGCCACGCATGGGCTTCCTCGAAATAGCCGGCGTCCATCAGCGCCAGAAGCGTCAGCGTCGCGTCGCGCAGCCAGCAATAACGATAGTCCCAGTTGCGCACGCCGCCGATTTTTTCCGGCAGCGAGGTTGTCGGCGCCGCGACGATGCCGCCGGTCGGGTGATAGCTCAGCGCCTTGAGCGTGATGAGCGAGCGCAGGATCCGGTCATGCCACTTGCCCAGCGGGCGGCAGCGCGCCGCCCATTCGGTCCAGAACTGTTCCGTGGATTCCAGCGCCCGGTCCGCGTTGACGGCCTGGGGCAGCGGCTCATGGGACGGCGCATAGGTGAGGACGAACGGAATCGTCTCCCCTTCGCGGACGGTGAAGTTCGCCACTGTGGTGAGATTTTCGCCATGGGTGACGATCGGGCTGCGCAAGGTCACCATGTCCGGCCCGGCAATGATGCGAAGCGTGCCGTCGTCGAGCCGCGTCACCCATGGCACGATCGCCCCGTAACCGAAGCGCATGATCATTTCGAAGCACATCGACACCTGGCCGCGGCGGCCGACGACCATGCGCACGATGTCGCTATTCGGCCCGCGCTTCGGCATGAAGTCGATCAGCGTGGCAACGCCGGTTTCCGTCTCGAATGTGGTTTCGAGAATGAGGGTGTTTTTGCGATATTCCCGGCGGGTTTCAAGAATTTCGCCCTTGGGCGCGATGCGCCAGCGCCCGTTTTTCTCGTCGCCCAGAAGCGCGGCGAAACAGGCATCGGAATCGAACCGCGGCCAGCACAGCCAGTCCAGCGAACCATCCCGGCCAATAAGCGCCGCAGTTTCGCAATCGCCGATCAGCGCATAATCTTCGATCCGGGAAGCCATCAATCAGTATCAAAAAATCTGCGGGGAAATTTCAGGAACCTCACCGACGATAAGGCCCTTCGGCATGAAATGAAATCCACGGCAGGATATCAAGGGTCCGAAGCAGAAAGAATGCGAGCACTCTCCCCGCTTCGGGAGATCGCGCGTCCGCGTCCATCACGTCAAACAGCGCCCGACGAAGGTCGCGACCTGAACCCGGGCCAGCGGACTGTAAGCCTCGTCACACCCC
>DATMEW010000169.1:0-17647 GCA_035556495.1 Xanthobacteraceae bacterium
CGCTCGGCATCAATACGACCAACACCAAGCTCACCGCCTTCGCCATCGGCGCGATGTTCGGTGGCTTTGCCGGGGCGTTCTTCGCCGCCCGCCAGGGCTTCATCAGCCCCGAATCCTTCACCTTCATGGAGTCCGCAATCATCGTCGCGATCGTCGTGCTCGGCGGCATGGGCAGCCAGATCGGCGTCGCCATCGCCGCGGTGGTGATGATCGGCGGCACCGAGATCATGCGCGACCTCGACTTCCTCAAGGCGATCTTCGGTTCCGGCTTCGATCCGACACAGTACCGCATGCTGCTGTTCGGCCTCGCGATGGTGCTGATCATGATCTGGCGCCCGCGCGGCCTCATCGCGACGCGCTCGCCGTCGGTCTTCCTCAAGACGCGCAAGGAAGTATCGGGCTCGCTCGTGCGGGAGGGCCACGGATGAGCGCTGCCGCGCACAGCGACGCCGTCCTGCAGGTCGAGCATCTGAGCATGCGGTTCGGCGGGCTCGTCGCCGTCAACGATCTCTCGTTCCAGGCGCGCGAGGGCGAGATCACGGCGCTGATCGGCCCCAATGGCGCCGGCAAGACGACGGTGTTCAACTGCATCACCGGCTTCTACAAGCCGACCGCGGGGATGATCCGCCTGCGCCATGCGGACGGCGCGGACTTCCTGCTGGAGCGGCTGCTGGACTTCCGCGTCGCGCAGCAGGCGCGCGTCGCCCGCACCTTCCAGAACATCCGCCTGTTTCCCGGCATGACCGTGCTGGAGAATCTGATCGTCGCCCAGCACAACGAACTGATTGTCGCCTCGGGCTACACTTTCAAGGGCCTGCTCGGCCTGCAAGGCTACCGCCGCGCCGAACAAGAGGCGAGCGACCTGGCGCGCGACTGGCTCGGCCGCATGGGCCTCACCGCCCGCGCCGACGATGCCGCCGGCAGCCTGCCCTACGGCGAGCAGCGCCGACTGGAGATCGCACGGGCGATGTGTACGTGCCCTGTCCTGCTCTGTCTCGACGAGCCCGCCGCCGGCCTGAACGCCAACGAAAGCGCGGCGCTGAACGACATGCTGCTGGGCATCCGCAAAGACCTCGGCACCTCGATCCTGCTGATTGAGCATGACATGTCCGTGGTGATGGAAATCTCCGATCATGTCGTCGTGCTGGATTACGGCATGAAGATCGCGGACGGCGCGCCCGCCGAAATTCGCGACGATCCGAAAGTCATCGCCGCCTACCTCGGCGTCGAGGACGACGAGGTCGGGGACGTGGAAGCGGAGGTCGGGTTGTGACCGGGCCGCTGCTCGCCATCCGCGGCCTTGTCGCCGGCTATGGGCCGATCCTCGCGCTAAAGGGCGTCGATCTCGATGTCCATGCCGGCGAGATCGTGGCGCTGATCGGCGCCAACGGCGCGGGCAAGTCCACGCTGATGATGAGCATCTTCGGCAATCCGCGCGCGCGCGATGGAGCCATCGTCTATGACGGCCGCGACATTTCCCGGCTGCCGACCCATGCTATCGCCCGGATGCAGATCGCCCAGTCGCCGGAAGGCCGCCGCATCTTCCCGCGCATGACCGTGCTCGAAAATCTCCAGATGGGCGCGACCACGGCCGACCCCGCACATTTCAACGGCGATCTCGAACGGGTCTGCGTGCTGTTTCCGCGCATCAAGGATCGCCTTGCCCAGCGCGGCGGCACATTGTCCGGCGGCGAGCAACAGATGCTCGCCATCGGCCGCGCGCTGATGAGCCGCCCTCGCCTGCTGCTGCTGGACGAGCCATCGCTCGGCATCGCGCCGCTACTGGTGAAGCAGATCTTCAGGGCGATCCGCGACCTGAATGCGGACACCGGCCTGACGGTGTTTCTGGTGGAGCAGAATGCGTTTCACGCCCTCAAGCTCGCCCACCGCGCCTATGTGCTGGTCAACGGCCGCGTGACGCTCTCCGGCACCGGCGCGGAACTGCTGGCGCGCCCGGACGTGAAAGCCGCGTATCTGGAAGGAGGCCGGCATTGATGGGCGAGCTTTACGCCACCGAGACGCCGCTTCAGGTGCTGTTCATCACCGTCATCCTCGGCGGCGGTGCGGCGGCGCTGGCCGGCCGCGCCATCGCCCGCACCTGGCGGCCGACGTGGCATCTTGTCACCTATATGGCGCTGCTGGGCGCGGCCGTCCGCTTCATCCACTTCGCACTGTTCGAGGGCGAGTTGCTCTCGCTGCCATCCTACCTGATGGATACTGCGGTATTGATCGCGATCTCCGCGCTCGCCTGGCGCATTGCACGGACGACGCAGATGGTGACGCAATATCACTGGCTGTTCGAGCGCGCCTCGCCGCTGACATGGCGCGCGCGGGACGATGCGATGGCGGACCCGAAATTGCAGCGGGACATCGCACGGATGAATTGAATTTTCGCCGGCTTTGCCGGACAATCGGCGCGAATTCCAAAGGGGGCGCTCTGGCCTCGCATTTACCAGCCTGCAAGCCATCGCCTTGCAAGCTGTCGCCAGCAGGGAGAAGAAACAATGAAAGCTTCATGGTTGCTCGCGGCCTTCGCGGGCACGCTGTTCGCCGGCGCGGCGGCGGCACAGGACATCGCCGTCGGCGTTGCCGGGCCGATGACGCAGGCCGAGGCCGCCTTCGGCCGCCAGCTCCGCAACGGCGCGGAACAGGCCGTGGCGGACATCAACGCCGCCGGCGGCGTGCTCGGGCGACAGTTGAAGCTTGAGGTCGGCGACGACGCCTGCGATCCGAAACAGGCCCGCTCCGTCGCCGAGAAACTCGGCAGCATGAAGCTGCCGGTCGTCATCGGACACTATTGCTCGTCGTCCTCAATCCCCGCTTCGGAAGCCTATGCGGATGCCGGCGTGCTCCAGATCACCCCCGCCTCGACCAACCCGCAATTCACCGAGCGCAAGCTCTGGAACACGTTCCGCACCTGCGGGCGCGACGACCAGCAGGGCGGCCTCGCGGGGGCTTATGTGGCGAAAGCCTACAAGGGCAAGAATATCGCCGTGATCCATGACAAGTCGACCTATGGCAAGGGCCTGGCCGACGAGATGAAGAAGGCGCTCAACAAGGCCGGCGTGAAGGAGCGGCTCTATGAGAGCTACAACAAGGGCGACAAGGACTTCAACGCGCTGGTCTCCAAGCTCAAGGTCAACAATATCGATCTGGTCTATGTCGGCGGCTACCATCAGGAAGCGGGCCTGCTGATGCGCCAGATGCGGGCGCAGAATCTCAACGCCGCCATGATGGCCGGCGATGCGCTGGCGGATCGTGAGTTCGCTTCGATCGCCGGCCCGAATGCCGACGGCGTGCTGTTCACCTTCGGCCCCGACCCGCGCAAGAAGCCGACCGCCGCCGCCATCGTCCAGAAATTCAAGGACCGCAATGTCGAGCCGGAAGGCTATACGCTTTACACCTACGCCGCCTTCCAGGTCTGGGCGCAGGCCGTCGCCAAGGCCGGCACCACCGACGCCAAGAAAGTCGCCGCGACGATGAAGGCCGGCAAATGGGACACCGTGCTGGGCCCGATCTCCTACGACCAGAAGGGCGACATCACGATCCTCGATTATGTCGTCTATCGCTGGAACAAGGATGGCAGCTACGCGGAGCTGGACCCGAAGGGCACCTGAAGCCCTCCGGTTTCGAGACTCGAACAGAAGCCCGCCACCACGGCGGCTTCATCGTTTCCGGAAAGCCTGTCAGCCGATCCGGCCAAGCGCCGGGAAGGTTTCCAGCAGCCAGAAGCTGAACGTGGTGATGCTTCCGGTGAGGAAGGCGATGCCGGTGAGCACGAGCAGCGCGCCCATGATCTTCTCCACCGTGCCCAGATGCCGGCGGAAGCGCGCGATGAAGGCACCGAAAGGCTCCGCCGCGAATGCGGCCAGCATGAAAGGAATGCCGAGGCCGAGCGAATAGACCGCCAGAAGCCCCGCCCCCCGCGCGACCGTCGTTTCGGACGCGGCCACGGCCAGGATGGCCGCCAGCACCGGCCCGATGCAGGGCGTCCAGCCGAAGGCGAAAGCGAGCCCCATCACATAGGCGCCCCACAGGCCGACCGGCCGGGGCGCCTCGATCCGCGCCTGGCGCATCAGGGCCCGGATCGGCGTCAGGCCGAGGAAATGCAGCCCCATCACGATGATGGCAATGCCGGCGACGATGCCCAACTCGCGCGAATAGAGGCGCAGCACTCCGCCGATGATGCTGGCGCTCGCGCCGAGCGCGATGAAGACCGTCGAGAAGCCGGCGACGAACAGCATCGCCGCAAAAACGGTCTCGCGGCGCACCCGCCGGCGCGGCCCCGCCTCCGCCGCGCGCTCCAGCGAGGTTCCGGCCAGATAGACCAGATAGGGCGGCACCAGCGGCAGCACGCAAGGGGAGAGGAAACTGAGCAGGCCGGCGACAAGCGCGGCCAGAAGCGGAATATCGGCAGACATGCGCAAGCTCATGCGACGCCATGCCGGCAATGGCAAGGCGTGGAGCGGATCACGGCCCGCCATCGCGCGGATGTGATCGGAGGCGCGGCAGCGCGCCGGCGCGGACCCGCCAATTCGAACTGCCGGATTTTGCGGAACGATCCGCGCAAGCGTCGTCGCGTGTACGGGATCGGCCATACGGCCAGCCGTTTTTAGCCAGCCATTCTTAGCCGTCATGGCCAGGTGTTGCGCGCTCCCGGAGCGGTCCGCCGAGAGCGTATATACAGGGGTCGCATGATTAGATTATAATCCTATTATGGAAAATAATCCTTGACAGCGTGACGCTGATCGGCTAGGGTCGCATCAGGCTCGGGACGTGTGACCGGCTGCCATTCCCACGATGCGGTCTGGTCGCGAATAGTTCTCCGCCGGAGCCCGGCCCTCCCGCGCGAATGCCCAGCGAATCGCATCACATCGATAGCCTCATGCCATAGCGCCAAGTCGTGTCGAACGCTGGCAAGCTTCCGACGCGCTTCTTCAGCCCACGAGTGTTCGGGACCATGGCCCGCTTCGGAGCCGCAGGAAGAGCAGCAGGTCTCCAAGCCAAACCTCCTGCTGACGGGCGCGCGCCATCATCATGCCGCGCGCGCCGCCACCCATTCTGAGCGTGGAGATGAGGCAGGATGGCACTTCAGCGCAATCCGGGATTGACGCCCGCGATCCGACGCGCGCAGGTTCAACACCATCACCCCGCAGGATACTCGCCCATGCGCAATCTCATCACCGACGTTCCCGGCCTTCGCGTGGGCCACGCAAGCGACGCCACTGTCGCCTCCGGCACGACGGTCGTGATCTTCGACGAACCTGCCGTCGCGGCCGTGGATATCCGTGGCGGCGGACCGGCGACGCGCGAAACGGCCCTGCTCAACCCGGCCCGCACGGTGGACATGATCGACGCGGTCACGCTCTCCGGCGGCTCGGCCTTCGGCCTTGATGCGCCGGGCGGCGTGCAGGGCTGGCTGGCGGAGCACGGCCGCGGCTTCGCCATCGGCGATGTCCGGGTGCCGATCGTCGCGGGCGCGGCAATGTTCGACCTGCTCAACGGCGGCGACAAGAAATGGGGCCGCTTCTCGCCCTATCGCGACCTCGGCCATGCCGCCGCGGAAGCTGCGACCGGGGCTGCCGGGCTCGACTTCACGCTGGGCAACACCGGCGCTGGCCTCGGCGCGACCACGGTGTCGCTCAAGGGCGGGCTCGGCTCGGCGTCCGCCGTCACGCCGTCCGGCATCCATGTCGGCGCGATCGTCATCGTGAATGCGGTGGGCAGCGCGACCATCGGCAGCGGGCCGCATTTCTGGGCCGCGCCCTTCGAGGTCGGGGATGAGTTCGGCGGGCGCGGCTTTCCTTCCCCGATGCCGGCTGACGCGCTGATCCCCCGCATGAAAGGCGGCGAGAATGCCACCGTGCGGGAGAACACCACCATCGCGCTGGTGGCGACGGACGCTGCGCTGACCAAGGCGGAAGCCAACCGCCTCGCGGTGATGGCGCAAACCGGCATGGCCCGCGCGATCTATCCCGTCCATGCGCCGCTGGACGGCGACGTGGTCTTCGCGGCATCGACCGGGAAGCAGCAATTGCCGGACGGCTTCGAGCGGCTGCTCGCGGTCACAGAACTGGGGACCATCGCCGCCAATGTGCTGGCCCGCGCCGTGGCGCGGGGCGTGTATGAAGCGCAGGCCCTGCCCTTCGCGGATGCCCAGCCGGCCTGGCGCGACAGGTTCGCATAGGGAGGATTTCAGCGGGCCGGCGGACGCGGCGCGCCGGGAGCGTCGCCCGTGACCGAACGTGCTTTTCACGATTCCTCACGGCGGGTCCTCAAGGCGGACTGGTCTCCGTCAGACCCTCACGCTTCCGGCTTTAATAGGCGCCGGTTGAGATCGGCTCTCGTCGACATCGTATCGTGAAGCCTTCGTTTGCAGCTATCGGCGGCGCTGGGACGAACATCTGCTCGCCGACCTCGGGATCGGCTCCGTCGCGTTCCGCGATTGAGCCGGCAATTGCTCGATATTGTGCGCCACCTCCGGCGGAGCGGACAGGTTCGCCTCTATGCTGCAACCAATCAGGAACGCCCGAAACCGGCCACTGCCGGCGGGGCCCTAAGTCCGGACCTTCATGATGCATGTTCTTGTCGCGAGGTTCGGACGTCCGCGTCATCAGCCGGCGAAACGCTCGGCTCCGAACGGCGCGGGATCGGTGAACGGCGTCTCGCCCGCCATCATCTCGGCAATCAGACGGCCGGTGGCGGGGCCGAGCGTCAGGCCCCAATGGGCATGGCCGACCGTGAGCCACAGCCCCGCCTGCCCCGGCGCGCGGCCGATCACCGGCCGGGAGTCCGGCAGGCAGGGCCGCCGCCCCATCCACGGCTCCGCCTCGACCGGCTCGCCCAGCGGAAACAGTTCCCGCGCCGCCGGCAGCAGGCGGCCGAATTGCACCGGCGTCGGCGGCGCATCGCGCCGGGCGAATTCAGCGCCGGTGGTGAGGCGGACGCCCTGCGCCATCGGCGCAAGGCAATAGCCGAAATCGGCATCCAGCAGGGTATGGCCGAGCGCCGGGCCGCCCGCCTGCCGGTAATGGCGGTGATAGCCGCGCTTGAAGCCGAACGGCAGCCGGAGGCCCAGCGGCTCCAGCACGTCCGGCGCGAAGGGGCCGAGCGCAACCACCGCCTGATCGCCATCGACCGGCCCTTCGGCCGTCTCGACGCGCCAGTGGCTTGCCGAGCGATGCAGCGAGCGGGCGTCCGCGGTCAGCAGCATGCCGCCCAGCGCGGCGAAACGGTTTGCATAAGCGCGGGTGACGGCGAGCGGATCGGTGACGGTCGCTACCCGCGTCCAGTGCACCGCATGGGCGAAGACGGGAGCGATCGCCGCCTCCCGCGCCCGCGCTTCATCGACGCCGAGAATATCGAAAGGAATCCCCAGCGATGCTGCAAGATCCAGTTCGCGGCGGCAGGCCGCGAAGCTCGCCTCCTTGCGGAACAGCTTGAGCCAGCCGGTATGGCGCAGGAACTGCGCCGCGTCGGCCTCGGCCATCAGCGCTTCGTGCTCGGCAATGGCGCGGGCGAATAGCGGCCGCATGGTCAGCGCCGTGTGCATCAGCCGTTCGGGCGTGGAGTTGCGGCGGAAGGCGAGCAGCCAGGGCGCGACCTCGAGCAGCGCGTTCCAGTGATAATTGGCCTCCGGAGCCCGTTTCAGCGCGACCCGCAGCAGACCCATGAAGGAGTTCGGAAACGCCGGCGGAAACAGGGTGTCTCCCTCGATGATGCCGGCATTGCCATAGGAGGTTTCTTCGCCGGGGGGGCGGCGGTCCACCAGCGCAACCGACAGGCCGCGCCTGACGAGATGCAGCGCGACGGAGGTGCCGACGATGCCGGCGCCCAGCACAAGAACATCGACGCGAGCCATGATCTACAGCGCCTCAACCTTCTCTATGCCGGGCACCGCCTTGATCGCGCCGGCGATCTGCGGCGAAACCTTGAACCGGCCGGGCAGCCTGATCTCGACCTCGCTCGCATTCTCCAGCCGCAGCATGACATAAACCTCGCCGTCTCCCCGCATCTCCAGACGCCGCGCGAGGCTCTCGATCGGCGCCCGGTCCTTCAGGAAGACACGGAGACCCTTCTGGGTTTTCGCGCGCGCCGCCGCCTCGTCGAGGGACTCGACGGTCTGGATGCGGGCGCGGACATCCTCGCCCTGCAACTCCGCGGCAAGGCCGAGCAGCACCGCCCTGCCGGGCTCCAGCGCATCCCGATATTGCTGCAAGCCCTCCGAGAACAGGATCGCCTCGAACTGGCCGGTCGGGTCCGACAAGCCGATGATGCCCATCTTGTTGCCGGTCTTGGTGCGGCGCTCGGTGCGCGAAACCACCGTGGCCGCGACACGGCCGGCGCTGGCGCCCGCCTTCACCTGCCGGGCGAATTCGCGCCACGACGCCACCTTCATGCCCTTGAGCACGGGCGCATAATCGTCCAGCGGATGGCCGGTGAGGAAGAAGCCGACGGCGTCGTATTCGCGCTGGAGCCGCTCCGCCGGCAGCCAGGGTTCGACCGCCGGGATCGGCAGCGGCACGGGTCCGGCACCGCCGAACAGTTCGGACTGGCCCATGGCGGCATCGTCATGGGTGCGCTGGGCCGTGGCCATCACCGCGTCCACCGCGGCGGCTGCCCGCGCGCGGTTCGGCTCGATGCAATCGAACGCGCCGGCGGCGGCGAGACCTTCCATCACCCGCTTGTTGACCGCGCGGGGATTGAGCCGCGCCGCCACATCCGCAAGGTCCCGGAACGGCTTGTCGCCCCGCGCCGCGACGATGGATTCCACCGCCTGAACGCCGACGCCCTTGATCGCCCCCAGCGCGTAATGGATGGCGTTGCCTTCCGGCTCGAACTCGACATGGGAGCGATTGATGGACGGCGGGATGACGCGGATGCCCATGCGCTCGGCCTCGCCGCGGAATTCGGCCAGCTTGTCGGTGTTGCCCATGTCGAGCGTCATCGATGCCGCCAGAAACTCGACGGGATAATTCGCCTTCATATAGGCGGTCTGATAGGCGACCAGCGCATAGGCCGCCGCATGGCTCTTGTTGAAGCCATAGTCGGCGAATTTGGCGAGCAGATCGAAAATCTCATCGGCCTGCGCTTTCGGCACGCCGCCCTCCACCGCGCCGCCGACGAAGCGGGCGCGCTGCTTGTCCATCTCCGCGCGGATCTTCTTGCCCATGGCGCGGCGCAGGTTGTCGGCTTCGCCGAGCGAATAGCCGGCCAGCATCTGCGCGGCCTGCATCACCTGTTCCTGATAGATGATGATGCCGAAGGTCTCGCGCAGGATCGGCTCCAGCTTGGGATGGATATATTCGGGGTCCTCGTCGCCGCGCTTGCGGGCGCAATAGGTCGGGATGTTGGCCATGGGGCCGGGACGATACAGCGCGACCAGCGCGATGATGTCCTCGAACCGGTCCGGCTGCATGTCCACGAGCGCGCGGCGCATGCCCTGGCTTTCCACCTGGAACACGCCGACGGTCTCGCCCCGCGCCATGATCTCGTAGCTGCGCTTGTCGTCCAGCGGGATGGAGGCGAGGTCCAGCTCGATGCCGCGCCGGCGCACCAGGCGCACCGCGCGCTCCAGCACCGTGAGCGTCTTGAGGCCGAGAAAGTCGAATTTCACGAGGCCGGCCGGCTCGACCCATTTCATGTTGAACTGGGTGACAGGCATGTCCGACTTCGGATCGCGATAGAGCGGCACCAGCTCGGCCAGCGGCCGGTCGCCGATCACGATGCCGGCGGCATGGGTCGAGGCGTGACGGGTCAGCCCTTCCAGCCGCAGCGCGATGTCGAAAGCGCGCTTCACGATCGGCTCGGCGTCGCGCGCCGCCTGAAGGCGCGGCTCCTCCTCGATGGCCTTGGCCAGTGTCACCGGCGCGGCAGGGTTCTGCGGCACCAGCTTGCAGAGCTTGTCCACCTGCCCATAGGGCATCTGCAACACGCGGCCGACATCGCGCAGCACGCCGCGCGCCTGAAGCGTGCCGAAGGTGATGATCTGCGCGACCTGATCGCGGCCATAGCGCTGCTGGACGTAGCGAATGACCTCGTCGCGTCGCTCCTGGCAGAAGTCGATGTCGAAATCCGGCATCGAGATGCGTTCCTCATTGAGGAAGCGCTCGAACAGCAGGTCGAACCGCATCGGGTCGAGGTCGGTGATGGTCAGGGCATAGGCGACCAGCGAGCCGGCGCCGGAGCCGCGCCCCGGCCCCACCGGGATGTTCTGGGCCTTGGCCCATTTGATGAAGTCCGCCACGATCAGGAAGTAGCCGGGGAACTTCATGCGGGCGATAACGCCAAGCTCATGGGCGAGCCGCTTGCGGTAGTCCTCCACGGTGCTGTTCGGCGCGGGGCCATGGGCGGCGAGACGCCGCTCCAGCCCCTCCTCCGCCTGCCGGCACAACTCGGCCGCCTCCTCGGCGGCATCGTCTCCAGCGGTGAAGCACGGCAGGATCGGCGACTGCACGCGCGGGCGATACGCGCAGCGCCGCGCGACCTCCACCGTGGCGGCCAGCGCCTCCGGCAGGTCCGCGAACAGGGCGGCCATCTCCTCGCGAGTCTTGAAGCGGTGTTCGGCGGTGAGCTGACGGCGGTCGGTCTCGACCAGCAGCCGGCCTTCCGCGATGCAGATCAGCGCGTCATGGGCCTCGTAATCCTCGCGCTTGGCGAAGAACGGCTCATTGGTCGCGACGATGCGGATGCCGCGCCCATAGGCAAGGTCGAGCAACTGCGGCTCGACCCGCCGCTCGGCCGCGGTGCCATGGCGCTGCAACTCGATATACAGCCGATCTCCGAACAGCCGCTCCAGCGCGGCACAGCGCCGCTCCGCCACATCGCGCTGGCCGGCGGCGAGCGCAACATCGAGCGGACCGGCCGGGCCGCCGGTGAGCGCGATCAGATGCCCGGTCTGACCTTCCAGCCAGTCCAGTTTGAGATGCGGCCGCTCGTTGGATGGCGTTTCGAGAAAGGCGCGCGAGTTCAGGCTCATGAGGGCGCGATAGCCCTCTTCCCGCATGGCGAGCAGCACGATGCGCGGGCGCTCCACCGCCGGCCCGCCGCCCCGCTGGGCGGTATCATCCCCAAACTCGACCGCCATCGCACAGCCGATGATGGGCTGGATGCCGCTGCCGGCGATCTTCTCGGAAAATTCCAGCGCACCGAACATATTGTCGGTGTCGGTGATCGCCAGCGCCGGCTGGCCGTCCGCCTTGGCAAGTTCCGCCAGCTTGCCGATCCCCAGCGCCCCCTCCAGCAACGAATAGGACGAATGGACATGAAGGTGGACGAAGCCGGGTCCCGCATGAACAGGCGCATTCGCCGGAGCGGCGGCGGAGGGAAAGGACGACGATTCCATGGTGCCCCATTGTCAGGGCCGGCATCGCGCAAGTCCACCACCCGCGACCCGCGATCCCCGCTTTCCAGCCGCGCATCCCGCGCACAGCCAGTCACGTTTCCTTGCGCATTCAGAGCCGGGCCGACGCGCCGGGGGATCAAAGCGCATATCCGCAATTCCGCGGACGCGGGTCAGATGGTGGCGAAGACCTGAGCCCAGATGGCGATCATGCCGAGGAACAACGTCAACGACGCCAGCGCCGCCGCCTCCTGAAGAAATGCCCGAACCATGACTCACCTCCTTTGGAACATATAAGGAACATAGTTCTCTTTTTGTTCTTTCGTCAATGGCCAGCCATCCGACCTCCTCGCACAGGGTTAACGCGATTTGAGCTTGCCGAAGGCCCGCCCCAGCGCAACTATCCTCGACACGGCAGCGCGAGACTGCCTCAACAATAAGGGAGAGAACGATGCGCCCCGGCTTCACCCTGATCTGCGCGGCCGCCTCTATGGCTGTTGCGACGGCATTCAGCCCGGCTCATGCCCAGAGCGACTATCCGAACCGGCCGATCAAGGTGGTCATCGGCTTCGCCGCCGGCAGCGGAGCGGACATTCTGACGCGCTTTTATGCCGCGCAATTCGCCAAGGCGAGCGAGCAGTCGGTGGTGGTGGAGAACCGCCCCGGCGCGGTCGGCATCCTTGCCGCCAATGTCGTCAACGCCGCCAAGCCGGACGGCTACACCATGCTGTGGGCGGGCAACTCCATCATGGTCGGCGGCAAGCACCTCGTGAAGGATTTCCCGTTCGACCCGGAGAAAGCCTTCATTGCGGCCGGCGCCTTTCTCGAAACGCCCTTCGTGCTGGCGGTCGGACAGGATTCGCCGGCCAAGACCGTGCAGGAACTGGTCAACCTGCTGAAAGGCAAGACCCGGATCCGCTCGGCCTACACCAACCCGACCGGACTGGTTTCGACCGAACTGTTCAAGGCGCGGACCGGCACGCAGTCCACGCCAGTCAGCTACAAGACGACCGCCGACGCGATCCCCGATCTCGTCAACGGGACACTCGACTACATGATCCTGGACGGCACCTTCGCGGTCGCGCAAGCGAAAGCCGGCCGCATCCGCGTGCTCGCCGCCACCAGCAGTCAGCGCATCGCGGCGATGCCCGACGTGCCGACGATGGAACAGGCCGGCGTCAAGGATTACGTCTTCAGCCCATGGTGGGGCATCTATCTGCCGGCCGGCACGCCGCCGGAGGTGGTCGCCAAGGTGGAAAGTCTCATCAGCGGCATCGCCAGATCGCCGGAGGCGGCAGCCTTCCTCAATACGCTGGCCGCCCTGCCCGTGCTCGACAACGGCAAGGAAATGACAGAACGGCTGCGCGGCGACCGAAAAACATGGGACGAACTCGCGGTCGCCGCGAATCTTCAGCCCCAATAACGACGGCCGCGGCCCAGCTCAGCGAGGGGCAGGTGCGCGCCGCTGCGGCGCCTGCCGGCCCTTCGCGCGTGGCGCGCTCACGGGCGGCTGATAGTTCAGGTTCTGGTGGCAGATCGCCCCGAGGCCCTGCACATAAAGCCGGCACTGGGCGAAAGTATCAAAACCGCAATTCTCGAAGCCGCCGCCGATCGCGCTGGTCGCCGTGGCGCACCAGGCGCGCTGCGACTGGGCTTCCGCGGCGGGAGCGCCGAACAGGATGGCCGCGCCCAAAACCGGGAGAGCGACGGCGCAGATGCGCCATATGCGGGGACAGGTCATCCAGGCACTCCCTACGGCAATTCGACGACCTGACCGTCGCGGATGGTGACGCGGCGGTCCATGCGGCCGGCAATATCCATATTGTGGGTGGCAACGATCACCGCCAGCCCCGAGGCGCGCACGAGCTGCGAGAGCGCCCCGAACACATGCTCCGACGTCTTCGGATCGAGGTTGCCGGTGGGCTCGTCCGCCAGCAGGATGCGCGGCGCATTGGCCACCGCGCGGGCGATCGCCACGCGCTGCTGCTCGCCGCCGGAGAGTTCTCCCGGCCGGTGGTGCAGCCGCTCCCGGAGGCCGAGATAAGCCAGCAGCTCCTCGGCGCGGCGGGCCGCTTCCTTCCGGCCCAGGCCGCGGATCATCTGCGGCATCACGACATTCTCAAGCGCCGAGAATTCGGGCAGCAGATGGTGGAACTGATAGACGAAACCGATGGTCTCGCGGCGGATGCGCGTGCGCTCGCCGTCGGAAAGCTGGCTGGTCGCCTGCTGCTCGACATAGACCTCGCCGTCGTCCGCGTGTTCCAGCAGACCCGCGACATGCAGCAGCGTGGATTTGCCCGTGCCGGACGGCGCGACCAGCGCCACGGTCTGCCCCGGCCAGACCGCCAGTTCCGCGTTGCGCAGGATGTCCAGCGTGGCGTCGCCCTGCGCGTAATGGCGGCTGACGCCCTGCAAATAGAGGATCGGCGCGTCCTCCACGGGAGCCGGAGACGCGGAGGTGTCACTCATAGCGCAGCGCCTCGACCGGATCGAGCCGGGCGGCCCGCCATGCAGGATAGAGCGTCGCCAGCAGGGACAGCGCCAGCGCCATGATCACCACGGCGGTAGTCTCGGCGGCGTCCATCTGCGCCGGAAGCCGCGAGAGAAAGTAAAGCTCCGGCGAGAATACCTCGGTCCGCGTCAGCCACGAGACGAACTGGCGGATCGTTTCGATGTTGAGGCAGATCACGGTGCCCAGCAGAAAGCCGACGACGGTGCCCAGCGTGCCGATGGAGGCCCCGGTGATCATGAACACGCGCAGGATCGCGCCCTGCGTCGCGCCCATGGTGCGCAGGATGCCGATATCGCGGCCCTTGTCCTTCACCAGCATCGTCAGGCCGGAGACGATGTTGAGCGCCGCCACCAGGATGATGAGCGTCAGGATCAGGAACATCACGTTGCGCTCGACCTGCAACGCATTGAAGAAGGTCGCGTTGCGCTGGCGCCAGTCCACCATGAAGATCGGCCGTCCGGCCGCATCGGCCACGAGCTGGCGATAGCGGTCCACCGCGTCGGGATTGTCGGTATAAACTTCGATGGAGGTGACGTCGCCGGCGCGGTTGAAATACGCCTGCGCCTCCTGAAGCGGCATGAACACGAAGGCGGTGTCGTATTCCGACATGCCGATCTCGAACACCGCCGCGATCTTGTAAGGCTTGATGCGCGGGGTGGTCCCCATCGGCGTCACCGCGCCGCGCGGGGACACCAGCGTGATGCTGTCCCCCGCCCGCAGCGACAGCAGGTCCGCCAGCCGGCGGCCGATGGCGACGCCCTGCCCGTCGTCGAAGCCTTCCAGCGAACCCTGCTTGATGTTGGTGGCGATGGAGCCGAGCCGCGCGAGGTCGCCAGCGCGAATGCCGCGCACCAGCACGCCGCTGGCGTTGAAGGGCGAGGAGGCCAGCGCCTGGCCCTCCACGATCGGCGCGGCAAGGCGGATGCCGGGAACGCCCGAGAGCCGCTCCGCCACCTGCTGCCAGTCGTTGAGCGGGGATTCCAGCGGCTGCACCAGCAGGTGGCCGTTCAGGCCGAGGATCTTGTCAAGCAGCTCGGAGCGGAAGCCGTTCATCACCGCCATCACGATGATGAGCGTCGCGACGCCGAGCATGATGCCGAGAAAGGAGAACCCGGCGATGACCGAGATGAATCCTTCCTTCCGCCGCGCCCGCAGGTAGCGCAACGAGAGCATCCATTCGAATGCGGAAAAGGGACGGGTGCCGGCTCGCTCGGTCATGATCGGTTCCTGCGCACCCTTTTCACCCGATTCGGGCGAATTCGCGCCATGCCTAGACCAGCGACAGCCGGAAAGCACACAGATTCGTGCGGTTCAGGCCGGAAAGTCGCTCTGTGCCGGCCTGTCCGCAAACGACTTCACACCGGCGGCGGCGCCAGCTTCGCCAGCACATCGGCGGGGCTGAGAAGTTCCCGCTCGCCCGTGGCGCGGCGCTTCAGCTCGACCTTGCCTTCCGCCAGCCCCTTGGGGCCGACTAGCACCTGCCACGGAATGCCGATGAGATCGGTCGTGGCGAATTTCGACCCCGGCCGCTCCTCAAGGTCGTGATAGAGTACGTCGACACCGCGCGCGCCGAGCGCGCGATAAAGCTGCTCGCAGGCCGCATCCGTCTCGCTGCTGCCCTGCTTGAGATTCAGGATCGCGACCTGGAACGGCGCCACCGCGTCCGGCCAGATGATGCCGGCCTCGTCATGGGACGCCTCGATGAGCGCCGCGGCGAGACGGCTCAGGCCGATGCCATAGGAGCCCATGTGAACCGGCCGTTCCATGCCGTCCGGCCCCGCGACGGCGGCCTTCATCGGCTCCGAATATTTGGTGCCGAAATAGAAGATATGGCCGACCTCGATGCCGCGGGCGGCGACGCGCTTGTCCTCCGGCAGGGCCTCGTAAGCCGCGGCGTCGTGCATCTCGGACGTCGCCGCATAAAGCGAGGTCCATTTGCCGACGACATCGCGCAGCGCGGCGGTATCGTCGAAATCGATATCGGAGGCGGGCGTCGCAAAATCGAGATAGTCGCGGTGGCAGAACACCTCGCTCTCGCCGGTGTCGGCGAGAATGATGAACTCGTGGGACAGATCGCCGCCGATGGGCCCGGTATCCGCGGCCATCGGGATCGCCTTCAACCCGCAGCGGGCGAAAGTCCGCAGATAGGCCACGAACATGCGGTTATAGGCGTGGCGCGCGCCTTCCGCGTCCACATCGAAGGAATAGGCATCCTTCATGAGGAATTCGCGGCCGCGCATCAGGCCGAAACGAGGGCGCACCTCGTCCCGGAACTTCCACTGGATATGGTAGAGATTGAGCGGCAGGTCCTTGTACGAGCGTACATAGGACCGAAAGATGTCCGTGATCATCTCCTCGTTGGTCGGCCCGTACAGCATGTCGCGCTGGTGGCGGTCCTTGATGCGCAGCATTTCCTTGCCGTAGTCGTCATAGCGGCCGCTCTCCCGCCACAGGTCGGCAGGTTGCAGCGTCGGCATCAGCAGTTCGACCGCGCCGGCGCGGTTCTGCTCCTCGCGCACGAGGCCGGCGATCTTTTGCAGCACACGGTGCCCCAGCGGCAGGAAGGCATAGATGCCCGACGCCTGCTGGCGAATCATGCCGGCGCGCAGCATCAGCCGATGGGAGACGATCTCGGCTTCTTTGGGGGTCTCCCGCAGGATAGGGAGGAAATAACGGCTCAGACGCATGGGAAATCCGTATGATTCCGGCGGATCGCCGGGTTTCCGAGTGAAACCGGATCGATGTTCAAAACACAAGCCGGCGCCAATGCCCCATCGTTCGAAATGTCGCTCAACGATGGAAAATTATACATTTATCTTCTGCTATTTATCCCACCTTTATCACGAAAAGTTCCATTCCTCCGGACATTTGGTCGTGAAACGGACAGTGCGGCTTTCAGACAAAGATCAGCATCAGAAATAATGTAGATATTTCAATATTGATATCGACTGATTATTGAACATAACCGTCCAGATTCTTGAACGTGGGCAGCATCGGTGGGATTAAAAAAAACATCTCCAATTCAGCACTTTTAGATGACAACGAATTTGATCCAACCTAACCTATGACAGCAAATCGACCAGAGGCGGTCAAATTTAAGGCGTCGATTTGCGGTCCAAGTCTGGGAGAGGAACGAACCCGCAGGCGCATTCACCTGCTGCCGTCCCGGCAAATAAAAAAACGCCGGGAATGACGGGTCGATGGAAACTGTATCAGTTAGGGCAGGGCGAAGTCGCCCTGCCCTTTTTTTATCGTCTGCTTTGATCACCCGCCTGTTCCAACAGACCGCGCAGCCCTCTCCGAGGGCCAACGCCCACGATGATAGACGGTGTCGCGCGCGGGTGCGCCTATTCCGAAGCATGATGGAGAATTAAACCAGCTGCGGACGCGCACGGCCGGGACGCCGTGTCGCCAGTGCCGTCACGCCCGTATTCGGTGTCAGAGCCGCGCCGTCAGTTCAGCCAGCCGCCGAGCGTGAGCAGCCCTTCCAGCGAAACCACCTTCGACACATAGACCACATAGAACACGGCAAAGACCACCGCCGAAACGCCCGTGGTCCAGAGCACCTTGCGGCCGAGCGCGGGGACGGCCGGCGCGCCGGGATCGCTGCCGTGGGAAACGTCCCCGATCTCCTCCTAACTGCGGACGCCCCACGGCAGAACCGCGAACAGCACGAGCCACCAGATCAGGAAATAGATGGCGAAAGACGTCGTCAGCGACATGGCCTAGACCTGCTCGAGTTCGATCAGCGTACCGCTGAAATCCTTGGGGTGCAGGAACAGCACCGGCTTTCC
>DATMEW010000170.1:0-6310 GCA_035556495.1 Xanthobacteraceae bacterium
CGGCCTGGACCCTCGGCTGCCTCGCGCTCTCGGCCGCCGTCACCTTCGGGCTGATCGTGCTGCTGAAGCCGCTGCTGCAACGCTATGCGCTGGCGCGGCCCAATGCCCGCTCGTCCCATACGATCCCGACGCCGCAGGGCGGCGGCATCGCCATCGTTGCGGCCACGCTGGGAACGGCCCTTGCCGCCGTCCTGCTGCTCCAGGGGCAGGTGCCACACTGGATCATGGCGCTGGCCGCGGCCGCGACCCTGCTCGCGGCGGTCGGCGCCATCGACGATATCCGCCCGCTGCCGGTAGCCCCGCGCCTGCTGCTCCAGATCCTCGCCATCGGCATCGCAATCTTCAGCCTGCCCGATGACCTGCGCATCGCGCCGTTCGTTGCCCCCGCCATCGAGCGTGCGCTGCTTGTCGTCGCGGTCCTGTGGTTCGTCAACCTGACGAATTTCATGGACGGGCTGGACTGGCTCACCGTCGCCGAGGTGCTGCCCGTCACCGCGAGCCTCGCCATTCTCGGGCTGGCGGCGGGCCTGCTGCCGGCCGCCGCCGTTCTGCTCGCGGTTGCGCTGTTCGGAGCCATGCTGGGCTTTGCACCGTTCAACAAGCCTGTCGCCCGGCTGTTTCTCGGCGATGTCGGCAGCCTGCCGCTCGGCCTTCTGCTGGCGGTGCTGCTGATCTTCCTCGCCGCATCCGGCCATATCGTCGCGGCCATCCTGCTGCCGCTCTATTATCTCGCCGACGCGACGCTGACGCTGCTGCGGCGGATGCGGGCCGGCGAGCAGTTCTGGCAGGCCCATCGCTCGCATTTCTATCAGCGGGCGACGGCCAACGGCTTCACCGTGCGCGAGGTCGTGGCGCGGGTGTTCATCCTCAATCTGGCGCTCGCCGGCCTCGCCTTCGTATCGGTCATCTTGCAGTCCTGGGCGATCCGCCTCGCGATGCTCGCCATCGGCATCGCGCTCGTCAGCCTGCTGCTGCGGAACTTTGCCCGGCCACGCTGAAGCGCAAATCAGTCCGCGCGAGACTCGCGCAGAACATGGCCCGCCATGGTTCCGACCATCAGAATGTAGAGCCAGCCCGGCGTGAAATCGAACAGCATCGAATTGAACATCGCGCCCACGATGCCCGTCACCGTCACGACCAGCCCGGCCCAGGCGACCGGGCCGCTCGCGCGCCAGAGCAGAAGGAGATGGCTGAGCCAGGTCGCGACGAGCAGCGCGACACCGGCGAGACCGAGCTGGATACCCACCGTCAGCACCTGATTGTGCGGATTGCGCGTGACCAGTTCGGCCGGCAACCCCCGGCGCTCCACCGTCTCGCGGAAGGCGCGTTCGATGCCGCCCGTGCCATGCCCGAGCACCGGCGCGGCGCGCATCGCGTCCAGCGAAATCCCCCAGAAGCCGAGCCGGTATCCGGCCGAAGTCAGTTCGCCGCCGCTCAGATAGCGCGACACCTCATCCTGCACCGTCGCGACCTTGGCGCGCAGATGGGAGGACATCGCATAGGTCGCGACGCCCGCGGCCAGCGCCACGGCGACGACCGCGAGCGCGACCCGCCAATGCGACCGCCGCAGCCCGAACACCACCACAAGAACGACGAGCGTAACGAGATTGGTGCGGCCCGTTGCAACGATCAGGATATTGCCGACGAAAGCCGCGGCCAGGCACCAGAGCGCGGCCGCAACGCCCCTGTCCCCCTCCCGCCAGCGCGCCAGTCCGCATTCCAGCAGAATGAAGGCGCAGACGACGAACAGCGTGCTCTGCACGATATAGTCGTTCACGGGGACGCCGGGATAAGCACCCGGCAGCCATGGCTGGCCATACAGCGCGACGTGAAGGAAGGATGCCGCCAGCAGCGCCGCGCAGGAGGCGAGCAACGCGTGGACCACGGGCATGACGCGGGCGCTGCGCAGGCCGTGCATCATCATCAGCGGAATCACCAGCAGGCGGAAAAAGGAATCGAAGCCGTGCCAGCGTTCGATCCAGCTCACGTCCGCCCACAGCATGCCGATGGCGGCGAACAGAAACAGCGCAATAGGGAGCGCCGCGGCGGGCGCGGCGAGCACGCGCCGCGCCACCGGCCAGGACAGGGTCGGCGTCTGAAGCACCAGCCACGCGACCAGCAGCACCGACGTCGCCGAAGGCGACCACGGCAGGACCACCGCGATGCCGATCAGCGCATGATCGGCGGATCGCTCCAGATGCCGGCGCCAGGGCGCCGCTGCGGTCATATCCGGCGCCATGGTCATGGCGTCCCCCGCGGAGATGCGCAGGCGGCGTCCGCGCTTGCGCCGCCCAGCGTGGACAGCCCCCGGACGGCTTGCACGCGCCGCGTCGCGATGGTCTGCGCCAGCCGTTCGTCATGCCGCTCAAGCTGGCCACGATCCGCCTCCCGGTGCCAGAGATGGAACACACCTGTCGCGAAGCGGCCATCGGCCCGCCGCACGCCGGCATGGATCAGCCGCACGGCGAGGTCGGAATCCTCCCGGCCCCAGCCATTGAACGCGTGGTCGAAACCATCGACGCGCATGAAGTCGGCCCGCCACACCGCCATGTTGCAGGTCCGAACACCCTTCCAGTCCCCGGCCCTGCCATGACGCAGTATCCCCATGGGCAAGCGAAGCACCGGAAGGAGGCGATTAAGCCCAGCCGAGACGCGATGATGCACGATCTCGCCAAAACGCCATTGCTCCGGTTCCAGCCCTTCGCGCAGCACTCGCTCCGTCAGATCGGCGGACAGCAGGATGCGATTGCCGGCGACGAGCCAGCCCGACCGCGCCAGCCGCCGATGCCGCGCGACGAAATCCGCGCGCGGAATGCAGTCTCCATCGAGGAAGATCAGATAGTCGCCCCGGCTCGCGCGGACCGCCAGATTCCGCGCCTCGCCCGGCCGGAAGCCGGTGTCCGGCTGCCAGACATGGGCAAGGCCCCTCACCCGTCCCCGCCAGCTTTCGACAAGCTGTCGTGTGTCGTCGCGGGAGCCATCGTCGGCGATGATGACTTCGAAAGCCGCGTCGCTCTGGCGCGAGAGGCCGCGGAGCACGGCATTGAGCGCATCGGGCCGGTTATAGGTCGTGACGATGACCGAGATCAGCACCGGCATCGGGCCTTCATTGGTTCCGGTCTCGCGCGCGCTGCGCCAGCCATGCCTTCATGTAACGATAATAGGTGCCCTCGGCATTGACCACCGCCAGCAGGAAGCCTTCGCGCCCGTCGAGAAAGCCCGCGCGCAGGATGTAGTGCCGCACGAAAGCCCACCAGCCACGCAGGATTCCAGTTGAGAAGGAAACGCGGCGGCCGTTGATCGCCATCTGCTCGGCGCCCGCGGTCGAGTATCGGTCCATGCGCGAAAGCGAGTCTTCCAGCCGCAGCACCGGATAATGGATCAGCGGCTCGCGCAGGCGCTTCACCGTGCCGTTGCAGACCGGATGCGGGTGGACGAGCACATCGTTCCAGCGCGTGGTGCCGCGCTTCCACAGCCGCAGCACGTAGTCGGGATACCAGCCGGAATGGCGCATGAAGCGGCCGCAGAAGCTCGACAGGCGCGGCATCTCGTAGCCATCGGCCCCGCCGTCCGCCACCGCCTGTTCGATCTCCGCACGCAAGGCGGGCGAGACGCGCTCGTCGGCATCGACGGACAGCACCCACACGCCGGTCGCCTGATCCAGCGCATGATTGAACTGGCGGCCGAATCCCTCAAAGGCACGATAGACGACGCGCGCGCCCTTCGACTCCGCAATGGCGACGGTGTCGTCGGTGCTGCCGGAATCCACCACCACGATCTCGTCGCAGAACGCCAGACTGTCGAGACAGTCGCCGATATTGGCGCTCTCGTTCATGGCGATGACGATGGCGCTCAGGCGCGGTGCGTCCGGCCCGGTCATGCCCCATGCCTCCGCCGGCGGATGGCCTCGCGCAACAGGCGGAACCGCAGGCCGAGGCGATACTTCCGGAACAGGTCCCACCGCTCCCGCCAGCCGAGCGGCCAGGCATGTTCGCGCGGCACATACCAGGCGTTCAGCCCGGTGCGGCGCATCAGGCGATAGTCATTGGCCTCCAGGAAACGATGCTTGTCGAGGCCGACGACATGATCCTCCAGCAGGATCAGCCGCGGCCGCCAATACAAGAAATCGAAGCCGCGCAGCACCTCGATCTCGTGGCCTTCCACGTCCACCGAGAGCAGATCGAAATTCACCGGCGCGCCGCCTTCGGACAGCACCTCGTCCAGCGTCGCCAGCGGCACCTCGATGGCGTGGCTCGCCCGCGCGCCGCTCACCATCAACTGTTCGTCGAAGGAGGAGAACGCCCCGGCGACATGCAGGATGCCGGTCTGCCCCGCCCGCTCCGGCGACGAGCAGGCGACGGCGAAGACCTTGGCCCGGCGCGTCTCGTGAAGCTTGTGGGCGAGATCCGGCTGCGGCTCGATGAGGATGCCGGTCCAGCCGATCTGTTCCAGATGCAGAGTCTGCGAATCCTTGACCGGGTCGTGCGCGCCGACCTCCACGAAGTAACCCTGCCGGATGTCGCGGAAGAACTCGCGGATCAGCGGGATCTCGTCGTCATAGGGAAACACGGCGCGGGTGGTCGCCACCTGTGCGAGGCGATCGAGGCTCATGACGCCGCCTTCCCGTCCGCTCGCGCGATCAACCCGGTGGTGGAATGCCCCTCCGCCAGTTTGATGATGACGACTTCGCCCCCCTCGGCTTCCACGATCTCGCGGCCGACGACTTCCTCGGCTTTGTAATCTCCGCCCTTCACCAGCACTTTCGGCCGCACCCGGCCGATCAGCGCCGCCGGCGTGTCCTGCGGAAACACCACCACGAGATCCACCGCCTCCAGCGCGGCGAGCACCTCCGCGCGGGCGTGTTCGTCCTGCACCGGCCGCTGCGGCCCCTTCAGCCGCCGCACGGAATCGTCGCTGTTGAGGCCGACCACCAGCCGGTCGCAAGCCGCCCGCGCGCCCGCCAGCACCTTGATATGGCCGGGGTGCAGCAGGTCGAAACAACCGTTGGTGAAGCCGATACGCAAGCCCTGCCGCCGCCATTCCGCAAGCTGCTCGTCCAGCCGCGACCAGTCGAATAGCACCTTCTCCTCGGAGGCGAGCGAGGCGGCCGGCAGCAGCCGCGAGCGCAGTTCGGCAAGGCTCAGCGTCGCCGTGCCGCGCTTGCCGACGACGACCGCCGCGGCGGCATTCGCGGCGCGCATGGCGGATTCGTAACCCGCACCGGCCGCCAGCGCCGTCGCGACGACGGCGACCACCGTGTCGCCCGCGCCGGACACATCGCGCACCTTGACGGGATAAGCCGGCACATGGACCGCCTCGCCGTCGCGCGTGACCAGCGTGATGCCTTCCTCGCTGCGGGTGATAAGCACGCCCTCGCTGCCCGTCTGCCGGATCAGCTCATGGGCGGCGGCCACCGTCTCGTCGTTGTCGCGCACCGGATGGCGCGTCGCGTTGGCCAGCTCCTGCCGGTTCGGCGTGATCAGCGTCGCGCCGCGATAGATCGAGAAATCCTTGCCCTTGGGATCGACGATGACGGGTTTGCCCGCCGCCAGCGCCGCATCGATCACCGCGCGGATCACCGCCGGTGAGAGCACGCCCTTGGCATAGTCGGACAGCACCACCGCACCGACTTCCGCCAGGCGGTCCGTCACGCGGCTGATCAGCATGCGCTCGGTCGCCTCGCTAACAGGCTCGGTGGTCTCCCAGTCCGCCCGCAGCAGATGGGTGGAATGATGCTCGGACACGAAGCGGATCTTGCGGGTCGTCATCCGGCTGTTATCGACCACCAGCGACGGCTCGATCCTGCGCTCGTCTCCAAGCGCCGCGATGAGCTGCCGGCCGGCCTCGTCGTCGCCGACCATTCCGACGAAGATGCAGGTGCCGCCCAAAGCCGCGATGTTGCGCGCGACGTTGCCCGCGCCGCCGATCACGACCTCGCTGCGGCGCACCGCGATCACGGGCGCCGGCGCTTCCGGCGAGATGCGCGAAACATCGCCATAGAGAAAATCGTCCAGCATCAGATCGCCGATGCACAGCACGCGCTGGCCAGCGAGTCGCGAAAGCAGTTGGTCAGGCTGGAACATCAATCGGGACCTTGCCGGATGGCGATGGCGTTGGCGCGTCAGCGATAGCGGTCTGGCGTGTCGAGGAAGCCGGTCACGTAACTGGCCACCGCATCCTCCAGCGGCGTGAAGCCGGCATTATATCCCGCGTGGCGGAGCTTGGTGACATCGCTCTGGGTGAAATACTGATAGCTGTTGCGGATCGAGACCGGCATATCGACATATTCGATCCTCGGCGCGCGGCCGAA
>DATMEW010000171.1:0-34482 GCA_035556495.1 Xanthobacteraceae bacterium
TTCCTCGCCCGAGATATAGACCGCGCGCTGCTTCGCCCGCGCCAGCGCGGCGGCGACCTGGATGAGCAGCGTCGATTTGCCGATGCCGGGCTCGCCGCCGAGCAGCAGCACCGAGCCGGGCACGAAGCCGCCGCCGGTCACCCGGTCGAATTCGGCGATGCCGGAGGCGAGGCGCGGGGCCTGGATGCTCTCGCCGGTCAGCGGCTCCAGCGCGAAGAGGCGGCCCCGGCGCGGCGTGCGGCCGCCGGTGACCGGGACCTTGGCATCGGAATTTTCCTCGACGACCGTGCTCCACTCGCCGCAGGCGTCGCATTTGCCCTGCCAGCGGCTGTAGACCGTGCCGCAATTCTGGCAGACGAAACTGGGCGTGCGGCGGGCCATGGGCGATCCGGAAGGTGAGGCGCGAGTCGGTCCGCCACCATATCACGGCGGCCAAGGATGTTCCCGTTCCGTGCCATGTGTCACCGCGCAGGAAAGGGCAGGAACCTCCCGCATGGTTCGTCGGTTGGCAGACGCGGACCTTACGGGGTCCCGCCCGCGGATGCTGCGATCGCCTCCGGTGTCGCGCATCTGCGATTGCGAGCTCGCTGATGCCCCGCTGTCTCCTCCGCGGGTGTGTCGCGAGCTCGCGCCTTTTGCGCAACGGGATTCAGCGGTGAGGCTCCGCCTCAGGCGGCAGTGGTCGCGGCGGCTGTCCTCGTCTCCGTCTCCGGCGCGGTTTCCCGCCAGATGCGATGATGCCGGCGGCCCAGCCGCGTGAGGATTTCGTAGCCGATGGTGCCCGTCCGGGCCGCCAGTTCGTCCACGTCGATGCCGTCCCCGATCAGGGTTGCCATGCCGCCGCGCCGCGCCACGCCCTCCGGCAACGCACTGATATCCACGGTGAGCATGTCCATGGAGATGCGGCCGAGCAGGGGACAGCGATGCCCTTCCACGATCACCTCTGCGGGCCGGCCGGCCTCGCCGCAGGCGCTGCGGGCATAGCCGTCGCCGTAGCCGACCGCCACCACGGCGATGCGGACGGGGCCTCTGGCGGTGAAGGTCGCGCCATAGCCGACGCTGTCGCCGCGGGTAAGCTGGCGGATCTGGAGAATGCGGCCTTGCAGGGTGACGACAGGCTGCATCGGGTTCGGCTGGCCGGGCGTGGGGTTGCTCCCGTAAAGCGCCGCGCCAGGCCGGACGATGTCGAGAGGCGAGGTGTCGGGCAGGAAAATGCCGGAGGAATTGGCAAGCGAAGCCGGGATGCCGCGATACAGCAGCCGCAGATCGCGGAACAGCTTCACTTGCCGCCGGGTCAGCGGATGGTCCGGCATTTCGGCGCAGGCGAGGTGGCTCATCAGCAGGGAGATGCCGTGATCCTCGGACCGGATGCGCGAGGCAATGGCGGCGGCCTCATCCGGGCTGAGGCCGAGGCGGTTCATGCCGGTGTCGACATGCAGCGCCGCGCCGCCGCGCCAGTCCGTGGCGGCGACATGAGCGTCCCATTCCGCGAGTTCGGTCAGGGTATTGATGACCGGGCGCAGGTTCGCCGCGGCAAAGGCCGGCGCGGTGCCCGGATAGACGCCGTTGAGCACATAGATGGTCGCGCGGGGCAGAAAAGCGCGCAACTGCCGGCCCTCGCCCAGATTGGCGACGAAGAAAGTCGTGGCGCCGGCATTGGCAAGCGCCGTGCCGACCTGCACGAGCCCGCAGCCATAGGCATCCGCCTTCACGACGGCAGCGCATTCCGCCGGCGCCGCGCGGTGGCGCAGCGTGTTCCAGTTGGCCGTGATGGCGGCGAGGTCGATCGTCAGCAGGCCGCCGGACTCGTCCGGCGTGCCGGGCTGTTCCGCGGGCGGAATCGGCAGGGGCTTGGGAGATCGGGGTGCCATGCCCCGTTATGGCGGCGTTGCGCGGCTGCGTCCAGCGACAAGCCGCGCCGAACGCTGCCCCGCGCGGGCACCTCAATATTCCTCGGCGCGTTCGGGAATTTCGACGCCTTCGGCAAGATCGGCGAAGCGCGTCACCGAACCCTCGAACTGGAGATAGACCGTACCGGTGGGGCCATGGCGCTGCTTGCCGATGATGACCTCGGCCTTGCCATGGACATTGGCCATGTCGGCCTGCCACTTGAGATGTTCCTCGGTGCCTTCTCTCGGCTGTTTGTTGTTGAGGTAATATTCCTCGCGATAGACGAACAGCACGACGTCGGCATCCTGCTCGATGGAACCCGATTCACGCAGGTCGGAGAGTTGCGGCCGCTTGTCGTCGCGGCTTTCGACCTGACGGGACAACTGCGACAGCGCGATGATGGGAACGTTAAGCTCCTTGGCCAGCGCCTTGAGGCTGGTGGTGATCTCTGTGATTTCCTGAACGCGGTTTTCGTTGCCGCGCCGCGCGGAGCCGGAGAGAAGCTGGATATAGTCCACGACGAGCAGATCGAGCCCGCGCTGGCGCTTGAGGCGGCGCGCCCGCGCCGCAAGCTGGGCGATGGACAGGCCGCCGGATTCGTCGATGAAGAACGGCAGGTTCTGCAATTCGATGGCGACATCCCGGATCTTGTCGAAATCCCGCTCGCTGATGCCGCCGCGGCGGATGGTGCTCGAAGGAATGTCGCTCTGCTCCGCGATGATACGGGTCGCAAGCTGCTCGGCGGACATTTCCAGCGAGAAGAAGCCGACCATGCCGCCATTCTCGGTCTTCATATGGCCGTCGGCCTGCACCACGCCCTGCCAGGCGCGGGCAACGTTATAGGCGATGTTGGTGGCGAAGGCGGTCTTGCCCATGCCGGGACGGCCGGCGACAATGATGAGATCGGACGATTGCAGGCCGCCCATCCTGTGGTCGAGGTCGCGCAGGCCGGTGGCGAGGCCGGAGAGCCTGCCCTCGCGCTGATAGGCATTGGCGGCCATGTCGATGGCGGTGGTCACCGCCTTGCCGAAGGGCTGGAAGCCGCCGCCGTATTTGCCGGTCTCGGCCAGTTCGAACAGGCGGCGCTCGGCATCTTCGATCTGTTCGCGCGGCTGAAAATCCACCGGCGCGTCGAAGGCGACATTCACCATGTCCTCGCCGAGGCGGATCAATTCGCGCCGCACCGCAAGGTCGTAGACCGTGCGGCCATAGTCGGCGGCGTTGATGATGGTGGTGGCTTCGGCGGCGAGGCGGGCGAGATACTGGCTCACCGTCAGGCCGGCGATGTCCACATCCGGCGGCAGGAAGGATTTGAGCGTGATCGGCGTCGCCAGCTTGTTGACGCGAATCAGCGCGCGGGCGGTGTCGTAGATCTTCTGGTGGACCGGCTCGAAGAAATGCTCCGGCTCAAGGAAATCGGAGACGCGATACAGCGCCTCGTTGTTGACGAGAATCGCGCCGAGCAGAGCCTGTTCTGCCTCGATGTTGTGCGGCGCCACGCGATAGGCGGGGCCGGCATCTTCCGTGCGTCGGAGTGCGATCGATTCGACTGCCATGAGCCTTCAATGCTTGTGCGACTGTGGGCCGGTGCGGACAGGCGGCGTGGCGCAGGCTGCGCCGGTCGCGGGCCGACTCCGCTGCGAGAGACATAGCACGGGCTGCCGGCGGCCGACCAAGTTCCATCAGGGTTCCGCTGCCGGTGCCCGAATCTCACAGGCCGCGGGACGCGGAACGGCGTAAAGACGGAAACTGCTTGACGCGCGCCGCAGGGTGGCGGGGGCTCACCCGGTCACCCGGTCACCCGCTGCACCCACTCACTCGCCCGCCAGACGGAGCGGCAGCCGCTGCTCGCTTTCGCGGGCGCGCAGCCGGGCCTCCTCCTGCCCGATGTAATCCCGCGTCATCGGCACGATGCCCTGCCGCTTCGTGAGCTGGATCTGGAAATTCATCATCGCCTGCTTGCGGAAGGCCATTTCAGAGGCGGCAAGGTAGAATTCCCACATGCGCACAAAGCGCCTGTCGTAGATGCGCTCGGCTTCCTCCTGCCGCGCCATGAAACGCTGGCGCCAAGCCTTCAGCGTTTCGGCATAGTGCAGGCGCAGGATTTCGATGTCGGTGACCATCAGGCCGGCGCGCTCGATCACCGGCAGCACCTCGGACAGGGCCGGGATATAGCCGCCGGGGAAGATGTATTTGTCGATCCAGGGATTGGTGAATCCGGGACCCTCCGAGCGCCCGATGGAGTGCACGACCATCACGCCGTTGTCGTTCAGCAGGCTGGCGCATTTGCGGAAGAAGGCGTCGTAATAGCCGACGCCGACATGCTCGAACATGCCGACCGACACGATGCGGTCGAAGGTTTCGGGAATGTCGCGATAGTCCTGAAGCCGGAACGCCGCCCGGCCTTCGAGCTGGCGTTCGATGACGCGGCCGTTGGCGATGGCGAGTTGTTCCCTGGAGAGCGTGACGCCGACGACATTGGCCTCGCCCATTTCCGCGAGATAGAGCCCGAGCCCGCCCCAGCCGCAGCCGATGTCCAGTGTGCGCGCGCCGGGTGTGAGCAGCAGCTTGGCCGCAAGGTGCCGCTTCTTGGCGAGCTGCGCCTCCTCCAGCGTTGCGTCCGGCGTTTCGAAATAGGCGCAGCTATACTGGCGGTCGCTGTCCAGAAACAATGAATAGATGCCGGCATCCAGATCGTAGTGATGGGCGACATTCTTCTGCGAGCGGCCCCGCGGATTGAACTGCGCAAACCGTCTTTTGAGATAGCGGTAGAAGTCGTGGGGCTTGGCCCAGCCGGGCGGCGTGCCGAACTCGTCCTGCCCCATGACGATGGCCAGCGCATCCGCGATATCGCCTTCGTCCAGCGTGATTCCGCCGTCCATATAGGCTTCGCCGAAAGCCAGCGAAGGATCGAGCAGAATCGCGCGCTGCGCTGCGGCGGTCGTGAACCGCAGGGTGACAGGCGGGCCGCTGCCGTCGCCGAAAACGGCGCTCGCGCCCGACGCGAAAATCAGACGTAAATTGCCCTTGCGGATGAAGCGCCGCAACGCTGCCTCAAGCAACCGATCCATCGGCGGCCCCCATGCGCACCCAAAGATCAAATCCGCCAGCCCGAAAGCCGGGAACATTCAAAAATATACCGCAGGAAGAAGCTTCTGCAATGCGCAACCGCGCGGGGGTTCATGCGTGGCATGCAGGGCATACCGTCCGGAGCGGCAGGACGCCGGCGCGCCGGAAGGGTCCGGCGCTGTCCGGAAGCGGCGGATGCAAAACGATACGGCGGCAGGCGATGGGGAGAGAGGCATGCGGCCGCGCAACGGAAGCGGATGCCGCCAAACGAAAAAGGGGAAGCCGGCGGCTTCCCCTTTTCCATGATGCAGGGTCCTGAAAGGCCGATCGGGCTCAGCCCTGATCGTCCTCGCTCCCGTTTTCTTCCGCATCCTCGGCGGCGGCTTCGAAGAAGGCTTCGGCGACGTCATTGGCTTCCTCGCGGGCGGTGCGGACGACATTGACGTCCTCGCCCTTGTGGACGCGCTCGGCCTCGTCGGCGCTGCGGGCGACCGCGAGGTTGACCGACACGTCGATCTCCGGATGCAGCGCGATGGCGATCTTGTGCCGGCCGATGGTCTTGATCGGGGTGTTCAGTTCGACCTGGCTGCGCTCCACCTTGAAGCCCTTGTCCGCCAGCATGCTGACGATGTCGCGGCTCGACACCGAGCCGTAGAGATGGCCGGTTTCGGCGGCCTGCCGCAGCACGGTGATGTTCTGGCCGTCGATCTTGTCGGCGACCTTCTGTGCTTCGCTCTTGGCCTTGAGGTTGCGCGCTTCCAGTTCGACCTTCATCGCGTCGAAACGGGCGCGGTTTTCGGCGCTGGCGCGCAGGGCCTTGCCCTTCGGCAGCAGGAAGTTGCGGGCAAAGCCGTTGCGCACGCGGACGACTTCGCCCATCTGGCCAAGCTTTGCGACACGTTCGAGCAGGATCACATCCATGGGAAATCTCCGTTGTTCAGTTCGGGATGTTTGAGTTGGAAGCGGGCGGGAGCGGAGGCCGGTTCACAGCTCGCGCCCGCAGGTGAAGAAAGCTTTCGGCAAAGCCGACGATGGCGACGACCAGCGCCGGCCAGCCGACGAACAGTGCCGACGCATAGGCCGCGCCGAGCATCAGGCCACGCGCCGCCATGCCGCGCGTGAGCACATGCAGCACCGCAAAGCCCAGCGCGGCGAAGGCGATGGCGAGGCTGGCCGCGACCGCCCCGGCCAGCACGCCGACAAGGCCCGGCAGCATCATGGCAAGAACGGCGGCGATCAGGGCATAGGCGGCGTTGCGGGGCAGTTCGATGGCGGACAGGTCCGGCCAGGGACGGCGCAGGCGGCCCGACAGGCTGACGATCTTTCCGGCCAGCCAGAGGTTCAACAGCGTCATCAGCGTGCTGACGATGGCGGCTGCGACCGGGACGACGGCCACCAGCGTGTCCAGCATGCCGGACAGGTTCTGCGCGGATTGACCCTGACCGGCGCTCTGCCCGGCATTATCGAGAATCTGCTGGAAACTGGTCCGCAGCGCGTCGCGGAAGCTCTCGTAGTCCATGCCGAAATTCGGGATCGCCATGGCGACCACCAGCGTGCCGATGACGGCGGCCCAGATGACGAGCCGGCCGATCGGATACCATTCGAGGCTGCCCTCGGCATTCACCGGCCGCGCCAGCATGGCGAGATAACCGAGCCACCAGGCCGGGATGCCGGCAATGACGAGAAAGGTGCCCGCGAGGAACGGCCCGTAGACCAGGCCGAGCCCGAGGCCGGCGGTCGCCACGGCGATCAGGGCGGCGACATGACTCCAGCCGAGCGCGGCGATCAGGACGGGCAGGGGCGCGAGATAAAACAGGATCGCGGCCGCCAGCGCGCCCGAGGCGATGGAGGCGAACAGCAGGCCGGCCGCCGCGCCGGCGCCGATTCCGATCAAAAGAAACTGCATCATTCCAAGCTGTCCCGCCTGTTCAGCGGTTAGAGGCGGATCTCTGCCGGTGTCCATTCCCGGACTGGCAGGTCCGCCCCAACCTGTGGCCCCCGATGCCGGCGGCCACGCATGTCGTCAGTCGCGTCCGCTCAGCGGATCACGTAGGGCAGCAGGCCGAGGAAGCGCGCGCGCTTGATCGCCTGGGCGAGTTCGCGCTGCTTCTTGGCCGAAACCGCGGTGATGCGGCTCGGCACGATCTTGCCGCGTTCGGAGACGTAGCGCTGAAGCAGGCGCACGTCCTTGTAGTCGATCTTCGGGGCGTTGGCGCCGGAGAAGGGGCAGGTCTTGCGGCGGCGGAAGAACGGCCGGCGGGACTGGGTGGATGCCATGCTCATTTTCGCTTACTCCCCGGAAGCGTCGGTCGTTTCATCGTCGCGCGGACGGTCGCGGCGGGGGCGGTCGCCCCGGTCCCGGTCCCGATCCCGGCCACCGCCGAAACCGCGGGACTCGTCGCGCTCGCGATCCCGGTCGACCTTGCGCATCATGGCGGAGGGACCTTCCTCCAGTTCCTCGACGCGGATGGTGATGTACCGCAGCACTTCCTCGCTCAGACGCTGCTGGCGCTCGATCTCGGCGATCGCGGCCGGCGGCGTATCGAGATTCATCAGCGTGAAATGGGCCTTGCGGTTCTTTTGCAGGCGGTAGGAGAGGGACTTGACGCCCCACTGCTCGACCTTAGCGACCTTGCCGCCGAACTGCTCGACAATGCCGGCATACTGGGTGGTCAGGTCTTCGACCTGCTGCGCGCTGGCATCCTGGCGCGTCAAAAACACATGCTCGTAAAGGGGCATGACAGCCTTTCCTCGTGTTCAAGCCCATCCCGGCGCAAAGCCCTTCGAACCTTCAGGAAAGGCTCGGACAGCTCAGAAGGCGGGAACACGGGACGCCGGGTCGAAGACCCTGCCGCCTGCGCGAGGCAGACGACCGTCCGTTCAGCTCCCGGCCGGGATCGAGCGGAAGCGGGGCTTATACCCCGTTCCGGCCGGAAAGCAAGGTTTCCCGGGTATCCGCGCGGGGACGATGGCTATTTCTGAAGGAGGTTGGCCAGCGTCACGGCCAGGGCGGCCCCTTCCGCGATCTGCCGGTCCCGCGTGGCGGAGGCAGGTTCCGTGCGCAGTCGTTTGATTTCGGCGAGCAGGCGGTCGAGGTGCTCGGACATCATCCGGCGCCGAAACGCGGCGTCCCGCCGGCCCCGTGCGCAATCCGCCTCGGTGGCGGGGACGAAGGACGGTGGCGAGGCGGGCACGTTGTGGAACTCCGGCCGGCCCCTGGGCGGCCGGTTCGCGCAGAATACCCTCAAAACCTTTTCGGCGGGTTGAGAGGCCGGTTGAGAGGGCGTGTCGAGACGCCCCTGCGGGCCGGTTCCCGGACGGAATGGCTGTCGTCAGCTTGACACATTCGGCCCCGGCGTGTCTTTCGGCGCGACTTTGTCAGGGGAGCCGGCCATGGCGGTCGCATTGATTTTTCCGGGTCAGGGCAGCCAGTCCGTGGGGATGGGGCGTGCGCTGGCGGATGTCTTTCCCGCCGCCCGCGCGGTGTTCGATGAGGTGGATGAGGCCCTCGGTGAAAAGCTGTCCCAGGTGATCTGGGACGGCCCTGCCGAGACGCTGACGCTGACCGAGAATACCCAGCCGGCGCTGATGGCGGTCTCCCTCGCCGTCATGCGGGTGCTGGAAACGGAAGCGGGGCTCGATTTGGCGCGCGACGTGAAGCTTGTGGCGGGCCATTCGCTGGGCGAATATTCCGCGCTGGCTGCCGCGGGCTCCCTGTCCGTCGCGGACACGGCCCGCGCCCTGCGGATTCGCGGCCGGGCGATGCAGAAGGCGGTTCCGGTCGGAACCGGTGCGATGGCCGCGCTGCTCGGCATGGATTTCGAAGCCGCCGCAGCGGTCGCGGCCGAGGCGGCGCAGGGGGAAGTCTGTCAGGCGGCGAATGACAACGGCGGCGGACAGGTTGTGATCTCCGGCCACAAGGCGGCCGTGGAGCGGGCTGTCGAAATCGCCAAGGCGAAAGGGGCCAAGCGCGCCATGCTGCTGCCGGTTTCCGCACCGTTCCATTGCAGCCTGATGCAGCCGGCCGCGGAGGCGATGGCGCAGGCGCTGGGCCGGATCGAGGTCCGCCCGGCCGCGGTTCCGGTGGTGGCCAATGTGCTGGCCCGGCCGGTCAGCGCGCCGGGCGAAATCGTCCCCGCTCTGGTCGCGCAAGTCACCGGCACCGTGCGGTGGCGCGAATGCGTGAGCTATATGGCCGATCAGGGCGTCACGACCTTCTATGAGATCGGTGCGGGCAAGGTGCTCAGCGGGCTGGTCAAGCGCATCGCCGCCGGCGCGGCCGGCACGCCCATCGGGACGCCGGAAGACATTGCCGCCTATAAATCCGTTGCCGCGTAACGGCAGCAAACCGGACCACGGGGAATCATGATGTTCGATCTCACAGGCAGGACCGCGCTCGTTACCGGCGCGACCGGCGGCCTCGGCGGTTCCATCGCCCGGGCGCTTCATGCGCAGGGCGCGACGGTTGCGCTCTCCGGCACCCGGCGCGAGGCGCTGGACCAGCTTGCCTCGGAGCTGGGCGAGCGCGTCCATGTGCTGCCGTGCGACCTTTCCGATGCGGAAGCCGTCGAGGCGCTGGTGCCCCAGGCCGAGGAGGCCATGGGCAAGCTCGATATCCTCGTTGCCAATGCCGGGATCACGCGCGACAATCTCTTCGTCCAGCTCAAGGACGAGGACTGGGATCAGGTCATTGCGGTGAATCTCTCCGCAACCTTCCGGCTGACCCGCGCCGCCATGAAGACGATGATGCGCCGCCGTTTCGGCCGCATCATCGCCATCAGTTCCGTGGTCGGCGTGACCGGCAATCCCGGACAGGTCAACTATACCGCCGCCAAGGCCGGCATGATCGGCATGATCAAGTCCATCGCACAGGAATATGCCAAGCGCGGCGTCACCGCGAACTGCATCGCGCCGGGCTTCATCGCAACGCCGATGACCGACAAGCTGAACGACAAGCAGAAGGAAGCCATTCTCGGCCGGGTCCCCGCCGGGCGGCTGGGAACCGGGGCGGATATCGCCGCCGCCGCCGTTTATCTGGCATCCGACGAAGCCGCCTATGTGACCGGCCAGACGCTGCATGTGAACGGCGGGATGGCTATGATCTGATGGCAGAATCCGCCCTCCACAGGGGAGCTGCTGTTGCTGGTCAAGGCAGTTGAGGTATGCTAACCGAACCGCTGTCCGCTGGGGGCAGGGTGGGGCGCGAGAGGTCTCGCCGCATTCAGACATCTACTATGGTCTGCAAGGACCCGAAGGGATTTCGACGGCCTGCTGGCGCAAGTGATCAGCAGGCCCGATCCGAACAACGAGGTTGGAACCTATGAGTGATATTGGCGAGCGGGTCAAAAAGATCGTCGTGGAGCATCTTGGCGTCGAAGCCGACAAGGTGACCGAAGGCGCGAGCTTTATTGACGATCTGGGGGCCGACAGTCTCGATACCGTCGAACTCGTCATGGCGTTCGAGGAAGAATTCGGCTGCGAGATTCCTGACGATGCCGCAGAGACCATTCTCACCGTCGGTGACGCGGTGAAGTTTCTCGAAAAGAACGCCAAGAGCTGATTGCGCTTGGCTGATTGATCGCACTTAGCTGATTGCATTTCACTGATTGCACTTGGCTGATTGCGTCTAACCGGCCGGTGTGTCTGCGGATCGGCGGGCGCGCCCCCTGCGAAACGGCCGCTGCCTGGCAGCGGCCGTAATTTGCCGGACCGGTGGTGCTTTCAGCGCCGGAACGGTTTCTGGCCGCCATCGCATTTGCAGGCGGTTCCCTGGAATTCCTTGGCCGGCGCTGCCGTCCATGACGGCGACCGGAGAAGCGCCGGCGCCGGCCTTCCGAAAGTTCGATATTCGACATGCAGCTGAGACGGGTCGTTGTCACTGGTCTGGGAATGGTGTCGCCGCTCGGCTGCGGCGTTGATATTTCGTGGCGGCGGGTGCTTGCGGGCGAAAGCGGCGCGAAGCGGATCGACACCTTCGAAGTCTCCGACCTGCCGTGCAAGATCGCCTGCGTCGTGCCGCGTGGCGACGGCAGCGACGGCACCTTCAATCCGGACCAGTGGATGGAACCGAAGGAGCAGCGCAAGGTCGATGACTTCATCGTCTATGCCATGGCGGCCGCACGCCAGGCGCTCGACGATGCGGCCTGGCATCCGACCGCGGAAGAGGATCGTGTCGTCACCGGCGTGATGATCGGCTCCGGCATCGGCGGTATCGGCGGCATCGACGAGACATCCGTGGTGCTGCACGAGAAGGGACCGCGGCGGGTGTCGCCGTTCTTCATTCCCGGTCGGCTGATCAATCTCGCCTCCGGCTATGTCTCGATCGAGCACGGCCTCAAGGGGCCGAACCACGCTGTCGTCACCGCCTGTTCGACCGGCGCCCATGCCATCGGCGACGCCGGCCGCCTCATCGCTCTGGGCGATGCCGATGTGATGGTGGCGGGCGGCACTGAATCGCCGGTCAACCGCATTGCCGTCGCGGGCTTCTCGGCGCTGCGCGCGCTGTCCACCGGCTTCAACGACAATCCCACCGCGGCCTCGCGGCCCTATGACAAGGATCGCGACGGCTTCGTGATGGGTGAGGGCGCCGGCGCGGTCGTCCTCGAGGAATACGAGCATGCGCGCCGCCGCGGCGCCCGGATCTATGCCGAACTGGTGGGCTATGGTCTCTCCGGCGACGCCTATCACATCACCGCGCCCACGCCGGATGGCGACGGCGCCTATCGCTGCATGATGGCGGCGCTGAAGCGCGCCGGCCTCGGCCCATCCGATCTCGATTACGTCAATGCCCATGGCACCTCCACGCCGCTGGGCGACGAGATCGAGCTGGGCGCGGTCCACAGGCTGGCCGGCAACGCCGCCTCCCGCCTCACCATGTCCTCGACCAAGTCGGCGACCGGCCATCTGCTCGGTGCGGCCGGAGCGGTCGAAGCGATCTTCTCGATCCTGTCGATTCGCGATCAGGTCGCACCGCCGACCATCAATCTCGACAACCCTTCCGTGGAAACCGCGATCGATCTCGTGCCCCACAAGGCCAAGCCGACATCCATCGATGCCGTGCTGTCCAACTCATTCGGGTTCGGCGGCACCAATGCTTCGCTCGTGTTCCGGCGAGTGGCGGCCTGAGCGACCGCGTGTCGCTGGGCATCAGCCCAACAAGCGCCCGAATTGCGAAGGAATGCTTTCGGGTTCGGGCGCAGCATCGGCTGGACTCGCGACGCATATGCATCCTGGAGGTTGGTGGTGCCGGATCCTCAGACCGTCGCTCTTTGGAATAAGGTGTTCTTCACCGTTGATTCCCCCCTGTCTCCGTCACCCTGATCGGCCCGCCATCGATGGATAAGCGCATCACCCCTCGCAGCCCGCGCGCCGCGCTCGAACCCGAGCAGGTTCCCGTGCCGCAACGGTCGCGGCGTGTCCGCCATCCTCTTGTGATCATCGGCAACGCCATCTTCACGCTGCTGCTGCTCGTGGTGGTGGGGGGCGGCATTCTCTTTGCGGTCGGCAAGCAGCGCTTCGATGCGCCCGGACCGCTGGCCGAGGAGAAGGTCGTGATCGTGCCGCCGCGGCTGGGCATGCTCGAAATCGCCGAGACGCTGCGGCGCGAAGGCGTGATGAACGAGCACTGGTCGGTTTTCGCCGGCGGGGTCATGGCGATGCGCGCGCGGACGCAGCTCAAGTCCGGCGAGTATCTTTTTCCCAAGGCGGCAAGCGTGCGCGATGTCGTCGAGACGCTCGTTGAAGGGCGGGTGGTCCAGCACACCATCGCGATCCCGGAAGGGCTGACCTCGGAACAGATCATCGCGCGGCTGATGGAGAACGACGTTCTGGCCGGCGAGATTCGCGAAACGCCGCGTGAAGGTTCGCTGCTGCCGGATAGCTACAAGTTCCCCCGCGGCACGCCGCGTGATCAGGTGGTCCAGCGCATGCAGCAGGCCCAGCGGCGGCTGTTGCAGGAAACCTGGGAGCGGCGCCTGCCGGATGTTCCGGTGAAGACGCCGGAACAGCTTCTGGTCCTGGCCTCGATCATCGAGAAGGAAACCGGCAAGCCGGACGAGCGCACGCGCGTCGCGGCGGTGTTCGTCAACCGCCTCAAGCAGCGCATGCGCCTGCAATCCGATCCCACCATCATCTATGGAATCGTGGGAGGCCAGGGGACCCTCGGCCGTCCGATCTCGCGGGCGGATATCGACCGGCCGACCGCCTATAATACCTATACCATCGAAGGATTGCCGCCAGGACCGATCGCCAATCCCGGCCGGGCCTCCATCGAGGCCGCGGCGAATCCGGCTCGCACCAAGGAGCTTTATTTCGTGGCCGACGGCACGGGGGGGCATGCCTTTTCGGAAAGCTACGATCAGCACCGCAAGCATGTCGCGCGCCTGCGACAGCTCGAAAAGCAGAATGCGCTGGTGCGCGAGAATGATGCCGATAGCGGCCAGCTCCTGATCGACGGACCGGACCAGGCCGACCCTGAAACCACCGCGAAAACGCCGGAACCCGCAGCGCCCGCCCCGGCGCAGAAACAGGCCCCGCCACGGCGCAACGGCAAGGGTGGCTGAGGCGGGACGGGTCGGGGCGGAGATCACCTCTCCGGGGCGGCGCGGGGCCGGCCATCCCGAGTGTTTCACTCGCGTCGCCAACGCGCTAGAGTAACGCAAACCAATCTGCCTCGGGCCGCTGCGCTTCAAACGGAGCGTCCGGCATCAGTGCGGAGGAAACATGAATATCCAGGTCGCTCCGCGCGTTGAACGCGCCAACAAGCTCGGGCTTGTCGATGTCGATATCCACCCCCGGCCGCGCTCGGTGGAGGAACTCAAGCCGTTCCTGACCCAGCAGTGGTGGGACTATCTCCAGACCTATGGCTTCCGCCGGCGTCACGGCTTCTGGAAGGGACACCCCTATCCCAAGTCCCAGCCGTCCGACGGCATGCGGCGCGATGCCTATCCGCCGGAGGGCGGGCCGCCCGGCTCCAGCCTGTCCTTCATGCAGGCGCAGCATCTCGATCCCTACGGCGTGGATTACGGCATTCTCAATCCGCTGTCGCCGACCGGGCAGGGGGACCTCAACAGCGAGTTCAGCCGCGCGGTCGCCTTCGCATCCAACGAGTGGCAGCTCGACACCTGGATTCGCAACGACAAGCGCCTGAAGGCGTCCATCGTCGTGCCGTATGAGGACCCGCAGGCGGCTGTCGCGGAAATCCGCAAGCGCGCGGGCAACAAGGACTTCGCCCATGTGCTGCTGATGAGCCGCACCGCCGAGGCGCTGGGCCGCCGCAAATACTGGCCGATCTACGAGGCCGCCGTGGAAGCCGGCCTGCCGGTGGGCATCCATGTCTTCGGTTTCGCGGGCTATGCTTCCACCAATGCCGGCTGGGGCTCCTATTACATCGAGGAGATGACGGAGCACGCGGCGTCCTGCGCGGCGCTGGCGACGAGCATGATCGTCGAGGGCCTGTTCGAGCATCTGCCCGACCTGCGGATCGTGCTGATCGAATCCGGCTTCGGCTGGGTGCCGTCGCTCGGCTGGCGGCTCGACAAGCACTGGAAGAAGATGAAGGACGAGGTGCCGCATCTCAAGCGCGCGCCGTCCGAATATCTGCGCTCCAACTTCTGGTTCTCGACGCAGCCGATGGAAGAGTCGGAGCGGCCCGAACACGTCAAGGATCTGATGGGCTGGATCGGCTGGGACCGAATCCTGTTCGCCAGCGACTATCCGCACTGGGACTATGACGATCCGCTGTTCGCCATTCCGCCGTCCTTCGGCGAGGAGCGGCGCAAGCAGATCTTCTTCGAGAATGCGAAGGCGCTTTACGGCTTCGACTGAACAACGGTTCCTGTAACGATGGGGCGACGGTGGAGGCGGTTCACGCCTCCACGATCACATAGTCGTCCTCGATCGTCACGGGGAAGGTCTCGGCGACATAGGGGCCTTCGACGACCGTGGCGCCCGGCTCGACCTTGACGTTGTAGTTGCGCACCTTGACCCGGTTCGGGTCGCACCATGATTTGCCGGTGCGCAGGTCGAACTCCCAGGAATGCCATGGGCAGCGGATGATCTCGTCCTGCCGCGAATATTTGTATTCGCCGGGCGATGACGATTCGATCAGCCCCACGAGCTGGCCGTGGAACATGCTGCCGCCTTCATGCGGGCAGCGATTGAAGATGGCGAAGAATTCGCCCTTCACGTTGAACACAGCGATCTTGCGGCCGCTGATCTCGATGAGCCGGCGTGTTCCGGGCGGAAAGTCCGCCAGCGCGGCGACCACATGTCGAGCCATGTCATATTCCTGCGAGTGGTTGGTGCCGGGCCATGCCCGCTCAGGCCCCCAGTGAAGCCCTGATCCGCGGATAGGTCGCGAGCGGATTGTCGATCAGGATTTTCCGATGAAGCTGTTCCGGAATGCCGGCCGGCATCGGCTCGTCGCCGTCGAATTGCCAGTGCGGATAGTCCGAAGCGAACAGCAGCAGATCGTCGGATTGCAGATGCTCGATGATCTTGGCGACGGCGGCCGGATCGTCGTCCGGGCCGTCGAACGGCTGGATGCTGATGCGGAAATGGTCGCGGAAGATGTCCGGCGGCGGGCGGTTCACCCACGGCACCTCGGCGCGCACGCCGCGCCAGAACTTGGCGAGCCGCCACAGGAAGCCCGGCACCCAGGTGACGCCGGATTCCAGCAGCACGACTTTCAGCTCGGGATATTTCACGAAGACGCCTTCGCAGATCATGCTGGCGACCTGCGCCTGAAAGCCCTGCGCCTGCGAGGTGTAGTCTTCCAGGAAATAGCTGGGCCAGCCGAGCGATGTCAGCGGATGGCGGTAGGCCGAGCCGGCATGGATGGCGATGGGCAGGCCGTGTTTCTGCGCCGCCTCATAGATCGGCCAGTAGCTGCGCCGGCCGAGCAGCGTCTCGCCCATCGCCAGCACCATGATCTGCACGAAGCGCGGGTCGCCCGCGCGGCGCTCGATCTCCGCGAGGGCGAGGTTGATGTCCTGCAACGGCACGACGATGGAGGCCCGCAGGCGCGGCTCCTTGTCGAGCCATTCCTGCGCTGTCCATTCGTTGAGCGCGGTGGTGAAGGCCGCCGCCATGTCGGCGTTGTAGACGAGCTGCACGCCATAGAGCGGATTGCAGATGGCGAGGCTGGATGGGCGGTGGGCCAGCAGGTTACTGCGCATCTGCTCGACGGTGCTGGAGGCGGGCAGGCCCTTCTCGCGCCAGTCTGCCCGCGCGCTGAGCGGCGCGGCGGGCGGGTAGCTCATGGTGTCGAGATAGTCGATCCCGCGCTGCTCCGCGACCTCGCGCCACATCTCGCTGAGATAGGGCCACAGCGTCTTCATCTCGGGCACCGTGGGATGCACGTCGCAGTCGATCGCCGTAAGGTTGGAAAGGGTGACGGGCTCTCCCACCATGCCGTATTGTCCTTGTTGACCTCGTCCGCCGGAGTTATTGACTTAAGTTCCGACGGGCGGAAAAAACCAGTATGGAATGGCTGATCCGACAGCGTCCGTCAAATGCCGCACCGGCTTCCAGAGGAGAACGCCATGACCGCCGAACACTCGCCGTTTCTGCTGTCTCGCCGGCAGTTTGCCGCCGCCGCAATGGGCGCGGGTCTGCTCGCCAGTCCGTTCCGTTCCGCGCTTGCGCAAACGCCGGCGGATTGGGATGCGACCGTCGCCGCCGCGAAGAAAGAAGGCAAGCTGCTGGTTTACAACGGCAGCAACTTCCCCGTGGTGAAGCGCATCGCCGCGTCGGTCCAGAAACAATATGGCATCACGGTCGATGTGCTGGACGGGCGCGCCACGGAAATCCGCGAGCGCATCCGCGTGGAGCAGGCCACCAACCGCCCGGCCGCGAGCCTCACCTATACCGGCTACACCACGATGTTCCTCCAGAAGCAGGAGGGCGCGTTCCAGCCGCACGGCGATCTGCCGAACGCCGGCAAGGTGGATAAGAATCTTGCGGGCGACGGCACGATCCTGCTGGGCAGCGTCGGCCTTTTCATCATGATGTACAACACCAACCTCGTGAAGCCTGACGAGGCGCCGAAGAGCTGGGCGGACCTGCTGGACCCGAAGTGGCAGGGCAAGATGCTCAGCGACGACTATCGCGCGGCCGGCGCCGGCGCGGTGTGGTTCGAGGCGACCTACAACAAGTTCGGCCGCGAATTCCACGAGAAGATGGCCAGGCAGAAGCCCGTCTTCAGCCGCAACTTCCCGGACAGTGAGCGGCGCGTCGCGCGCGGCGAATATGCGATCTATCTGCCGTTCAACGTCTCGGAATTCATCACGCTGCGCGGCCTTCCGATCAAGGCTGTCGTGCCGGAGGAGGGCGCGGCCTATGTGCCGTTCGGCTCCGCGATGCTGAAGGATGCGCCGCACCCGAACGCCGCGCGGGTGTTCCTCAATCACCTGCTCGCCGAGGAAGGGCAGACCATGCTGGCCTCGGAGGGCTTCCGGCCGGCGGTGCCCGGCTTCGAAGACAAGGCGCCGCCGGAAGTGGCGCCGCTGGTGCAGGGCAACCTGCTCGGCACCACGACGCCGGGCCGGCTCGATGAGATGCTGAAGCTTGCGATCGAGATTTACGGCAAGTGAGCTTGTGTTGAGCTTGTGTTGAGTGTGACGCCTTTCAGCGAATCCAGGGCCCGGCGCTGCCGGGCCTTGTTGTTCCGGCTGCATTGATGAGCAGCCGCTGGCGGTCTCGTTGCCGACGGCGGGTTTGTCGCGGACGGGAGCCGCTCTGGCCACAGGCGCTTCTTGTGAGCTGTTCGCCGCGCCGATATGGTCGCGCGATTCCGTTGAGAATGGTAGGCGGCAGATGGCGCTATCGAGCATGACCGGCTTTGCGCGCAGCCAAGGCGTCTGCGGCGCTTATGCCTGGGGTTGGGAGATCAAGTCCGTCAACGCCAAGGGGCTTGATGCGCGGTTGCGCCTCCCGCCGGGATGGGACGCGGTCGATGCGCCGGTGCGCGCCCGCATTGCCGCGGCGCTGTCGCGCGGCACGGTGAACGCCTCCCTGTCGATCGAACGCCAGGGCGGCATGCCGGGCGTGCGCATCAACGAAGCGGTGCTCAACGCGGTCGTGCAGGCCCTTGCGGCGGTGTCCGGCCGGATCGAGGCGGCGCCGCCGCGGCTCGACGGCATTCTCGGCATCAGGGGCGTCGTCGAGGTGGTGGAGGATGAGGACACCGCGGACACGCGCGCGGCCGTCGAAGCGGCAGCCGTCGCCGGTTTCAGCGAGGCGCTGGAGGGGCTTGTCGCCATGCGCCAGCACGAAGGCGCCGCGCTGGAAAAGGTGCTGATGGAGCGATTGGCGCAGATTGCCGATCTCGTCGCGCTAGCTGAGACCAATCCCGGACGCAGGCCGGAGGCGATCAAGGCCCGGCTGCAAGAACAGGTCGCCGTGCTGCTGGAAGCCTCCGACCGTTTCGATGCGGACCGGCTGCATCAGGAGGCCATCGTCCTTGCCACCAAGGGCGACATCCGCGAGGAACTCGACCGGCTCAATGCCCATGTGGAGCAGGCCCGCAAGCTGATCGCGGGCGGCGGCGCGGTCGGGCGGCGGCTCGACTTCCTCTCGCAGGAATTCAATCGCGAGGCGAACACGGTGTGTTCGAAGTCCAACGATATCGCGCTCACGAATACGGGTCTTGAGCTGAAAAGCGTGGTCGAGCAGTTTCGCGAACAGGTTCAGAATCTGGAGTGACGATGAGCGCTTCACACTCCCGCCGCCGTGGCTTGATGCTGGTGCTGTCCTCACCGTCCGGGGCCGGCAAGTCCACGCTGTCCCGCCTGCTGATCGAGCAGGACAAGGCGATCCAGCTTTCGGTTTCCGTCACCACGCGCGAGCGCCGGACCACGGAAGTGGAGGGCGTGCATTATCACTTCCTCAGGAACCGCCGGCAGTTCGAGAACATGCGCGACGGCAACGAGCTGCTGGAATGGGCCGAGGTTCACGGCAACTTTTACGGCACGCCGCGCGAACCGGTGGAGCAGGCGCTGGCCGAGGGCCGCGACATGCTGTTCGACATCGATTATCAGGGCACGCTTCAGCTCTACGAGCAGAAGCGCGAGGATATCGTCAGCGTTTTCATCCTGCCGCCGAGCGCGGCGGAGCTGAAGCAGCGGCTGGAGCGCCGCGCTGAGGACGCCGCCGGCGTGATCGAGCGGCGGCTGCGCAATGCGCGGACCGAGATCGCCCATTGGAGCGATTACGACTATGTCCTCGTCAACGAGGATCTCGACAAGACCTTCTCCGCGCTCACCAGCATCCTGTCCGCCGAGCGGCTGCGCCGCCAGCGACAGGTCGAGCTGGTTGGCAGGGTCGAGCAACTGGATACGGAGCTGGCCGCACTGACCGCGAGCGCGTGACGGCGGCATTGCTGCGGCGTCTGCTTGCTAAACCTATCCTCCGCGAATGGCGGCCAGCGCATTCGTCATCGCCACGAAGCCTTCCACGGGAATTTCCTCCGCGCGGGCCGTCGGTGCGATGCCGGCGGCGTCGAGCAGGGTCTGCGGTTCGACGCCGAGCGGTTTCAGGCTCTGCCGCAGCATCTTCCGCCGCTGGCCGAAGGCGGCTTCGGTGACTTTCTGCAACAGCGCGGCATCGCAGGGCAGCGGCGCGGCGCGCGGCGTCAGATGCACGACGGTGGACGTGACTTTCGGCGGCGGCACGAAAGCCGCGGGCGAGATGTCGAACAGCATCCTTCTTTCGCAGCGCCAGTTCGCCAGCACGGCAAGCCGGCCATAGTGTTTCGAGCCGGGCGTGGCGACGATGCGTTCGGCGACTTCGCGCTGGAACATCAGCACCATGGCGTCGTACCACGGCGGCCATGGCTCCGCCGTCAGCCAGCCGATCAGCAGCGGCGTCGCGATGTTGTAAGGCAGGTTGGCGACGATCCGCGCCGATGCGGCATCGCCAAGCATCGGGCGGGGGTCGAAGGCGAGCGCATCGGCGGCGACGATGTCGAGCCGGCCGGGATAATGCGCGGCGACTTCTCCCAGCGCGGCGATGGCGCGGTCGTCGCGCTCGACGGCGATGACGCGGGCCGCGCCTTCCGCGAGCAGGGCGCGGGTCAGGCCGCCGGGGCCGGGGCCGATCTCGACCGCGGTGACGCCATCGAGCCGGCCGCCGGCGCGCGCGATGCGTCCGGTGAGGTTGAGGTCGAACAGGAAGTTCTGCCCAAGCGATTTCTTCGGCGCGAGATCGAACCGGCGCACCACGTCGCGCAGCGGCGGCAGGCTATCCGGCGCGGTCATGATCGTGCAGCGCCGTCGCAGAGCCTGGCAGCGAGCCGCAGCGCGGCCATCAGGCTGGCGGGGTTCGCGGCGCCGGTGCCGGCGATGTCGAAGGCCGTGCCGTGGTCCGGCGAGGTCCGCACGAAGGGCAGGCCGAGCGTGGTGTTCACGGCGTCGTCGAAGGCGATGGTCTTGATCGGGATCAGCGCCTGATCGTGATACATGCACAGCGCGGCGTCGTATTGCGCCCGCGCGGCGGCATGGAACATGGTGTCGCCCGGCAGCGGACCGCGCGTCGCGATACCTTCCGCGATCAACTGCTCCACCGCCGGGCGGATGATGGCGATGTCTTCGTCGCCCATGGCGCCGTCCTCGCCGGCATGAGGGTTGAGGCCGGACACCGCGAGGCGCGGCCTGGCGATGCCGAAGCGTTCAATCAGATCCCGCGCGACGATGCGCCCGGTGGTGACGATCAGTTCCGTGGTGAGGACATCGAAGACGCGGCGCAGCGGCAGATGGATCGTGACCGGCACCACGGCAAGCTGCGGCGACCACAGCATCATCACCGGATGCGGCGGCGCCTCGCCGTCCCGCGCCGCGAGCTTGGCGAGATATTCGGTGTGGCCGGGTTCGCGGAAGCCGGCCTTATAGAGCACGGCCTTGGCGATCGGGTTGGTGACGACCGCGCCGGCGCGGCCGGCCTGAACGTCCGCCACTGCCATGCGGATCGCCGCGAGCGCGGCGGGGGCGCTGGTGGCGTCCGGCCGGCCGGGCTCGGCGGTGATGGCGATGCCGATATCGACGACGGGCAGCGCGTCCGGGAAAGTCGCTGCTGCCGCGCCGGGCGCGACCGTGCGTATCGGTACGGCAAGCCCAAGCTGCTGTGCCCGCCGCGCGAGGAAAGCGGCGTCGCCCAGCACGTAAAACGGCGGAGAGCCGGCGTCGCGCTGCATCCATGCGGCCAGCGTGATGTCCGGCCCGATGCCGGCCGGCTCGCCGATCGTCAAAGCCAGCGGTGGGAGCATGGGTCCATCCGGCAAATAGGCGTCACCGTTGCGCCACGGGGCGGGGTCAGGCGGCGATGAGGTCGTTCTAGAGCAGTTTTGGCTTTGATGGAATCAAAGCTGAGGCTCCATATTTTTTGTTTGGATTCGTTTTTGGGCATGTAGCGGTCGGCTATTTCGCTCGAAAACGCTCCGGTACATGATTCCGAAAAGCGGGAGCCGATTTTCGCCCAACTCATGCCCGGGCCGGAAGATACCGGAATGCTGCGCCGCAGTTGGCTCGGAACTGTTGAGCGTTTTCGGCTTCAGTGAAATCGGCGTCGAAAACTTCAGTTTACAGTCCAGCCTGCCTTTCGTCAGCGAGCGGCGGCGCGAATGGATGGGGCGCAGATCGGACGCAGCTTCGCCGCGGCGGTCCCGAAGTGTCGTCCGGTCAAAGCTTGCGCTTGTATTCCACAAGCGCTTCCTTGCGGATGCGCTTGAGGTAGCTGTCGGCCTGCTGCTCGAAACGCTGGGTGAACAGCTTCTCGCGAGCGGCGCGCTTCTGCGGTGTGTCGGACGAGGACGATTCCACCCGCCCGCACAGCGCGAAGGTCTCCACGCCGTGGCGGGTTACTTCCGGCGGGGTCAGGCGGCCGATGGGCATGGTGTCGAGCATCTTGCGCATCTGCTCGGGCACGTCCGCGGAGTTGCGGACGATCCGGGCGCGTACCGCGACATTGCGCATGGCGCGGGCCTGGGGGAGGCCGGTCTCGCAATTCTGGAAACGGGCGCGGAACGCCTCGGCCTCGCCGCGGCGGGCGGCGGCCGAACCTTCGCTCGTGGCGACGAACATGATCGGCCACAGGGTGTATTCGTAGCCGACGGTGTTGCCGGCCGTGCCTTCGCCGCCGGCGGCTTTCGCGCCGATGGAGCTGAGAATGTCGCTTTCGCCCACGGTCAGCGTGGAGGCGAAGCGGCCGCGCACGAGGCGCTGCCAGACCATGTCGGCCTTGACGCGTCCTTTCAGAGCGCTGTCGCTGGTGCCGGAGCCGCGGAGCTGCTGGGTGAGCTGGTCCGGCTTGCCGCCCATGCGGCTCGCCATGCCGGCGAAGGCTTCCTCGACCTCGGCGTTGGAGACGGTGATGCCGAAGCGGGCGCCCTCGCGGATTTTGAGCTTGTCGTTGATGAGTTCTTCAAGCGCGTCCTTCTGCGTCCGCGCCTTGCCGCCCGTCATCTGGTCCAGCCGCATGCGATGGGAGATATCGAGCGCGGTGATCGGCTCGCCATAGACCACGGCCACGACCTGCGCCTGCGCGCCGCCCATGCTGCCGAGGGTGAGGAAAGCCGCGAGCGCGAGAGCGGGGAGGCTGCCGCTCCGGAGGCGGTAGGAAGCGCGTCGTCCTCTCATCGTGTCGTCCATCAATCGCATCGGTTTTGTCTGCGCGGAGAGCCGGTTGCCCGCCGGCAGGCCGCGGAGCGGGTGTTCCATCACAATCCGGTGCTGCCGACCGACTGGCTGACGGCGGAACTGCCAAGCGTGCGCAATCCGATCTGCACCATCAGGCGGTGATCCGCAGTGGTATTGCCGCTGTTGGAATAGTCTTTGATATAATTCAAGGCCAAGATGAGGCAGTCGTCGATATAACCGACGCCGATCTGCGTCTGATTGAAGCGGCTGCGCTCGATGTCGTAGCGCGCCCCGCCAAGCAGCGCCCAGTTGGGCGTGAGTTTCAGCAGGCCGGAGCCGAGCACGCCTGAGCGCCGGTCGGTCAGGCCAAGGGCAGGCTGGGCGTCATAGTTGCCATAGATCATCGTGGCGCTGAGGCGGCCGAGATTGGCGGTCGCCGTGACCTCGAAGCGGCGCACCGTCAGATTGGTCTCGTCGAACCGGAAGTGCGAGCCGAAGGTGAACACCTCGTTGGGCTGATAGCGCACGCCCGCCACATAGTCGGACCGGCGGGTTTCGAGGCCGCTGTCGAGGCCGGTGTTGGCGAGATCGCCGACGGCGAAGGAGTTCTGGCCGAACAGGTGATAGGACTGGCCGACGATGGCGGTGATCGAGCCCGCCCGGTTGAACTGGGCGCGGTATTGCAGGCCGACGTTCAGCCGCCCGCCACCCTCGGCGCGGTCCCAGCCCGAGAACTTGTCGATACGGAACAGGTTGGTGTCGTCGAACACGAGGCTCTGGGCGTCTTCGTTGGGGAAGGCGCCGATCTTGGCCTCGTTCGGCCGCATGATGACCTGGGCGATGGGCTCGATGGTCTGCGTGCCCCAGGACTGCGCGGCGATGAAGGGATAGCGATATTCGAGGCCAACGGTCGGCATCACGCGGCCGACCTCGCGCTGGCCCGGCGTCGTGAAGTTGGACACGCCCGGATCGTTCAGGATTTCCGCCGTCGCAAGGTCCGTGCGCACCGAGGCGAAGGGCGTGAACATCTGCCCGAACGGGTCGGTGATGGTCCGCCGCCACGTTGCCTCCGCCGAGAGGCGGGTGTAGGTGCCCGGCGCGCCGCGCAGCAGGCAGTTGGCCGGCAGCTTTGCTGCCGGATTGGCGGATATCTCGCACGCGCCGCTCAGCAGGGAGGCGGCGGTGATGGCGTCGAAATCCGCCCGGCCGCGCGTCATGCTGGTGAAATTCGCGCGCAGGCCCAGCTCGCCGTTCAGGACCGGATTTTCGAAGGTGTAATTGTAGTCCAGCACGGGATGGATCACCGGGAGCTGGCGCTGGTCGTCCGCTTCCGAGAAGCCGAAGAAGTGCTGGGTGCGCAGGTCGAAGTAGCTCCGGTCGCCACGCCCGATCAGGTAGAGCTGCGAGATCGCCTCGGTCCGGGTCTGGAAGATCGAGTCTCCCGTCATCGAATAGTTCAGCAGCCCGTAGTCCTGGAAGAACGTGCGGTCGGTCAGCACCGTGCCGGCCCAGCCCCAGGTCCAGCGGTTGGTCAGCGCGAACTGTCCGGTGCTTTCCAGGCTGCCGCGGAAGTTGCGATAGCCCGGCGTCGTCGTGCCGTCGCTGCGCACGAACGGGCTCAGGTCCTGCTGGAAGATGCCGGCGGCGCGGATACTGTAGGCGCCGTCCAGCAGCCGGTGGCGGAATTCGCCCTTGCCCAGCACGCTCTGCCGCGAGGTGATGACCGGGGACAGGGTCAGGTCGTAGTTCGGCGCGAGCGCCCAGAAATAGGGAATCTCCGCGGCGACGCCGTATTTGCCGCTGGAGCTGAAGATCGGGAACAGGAAGCCGCTCTTGCGCTTCACCGTCGGGTCCGGCGCGGAGAAATACGGCAGATAGGCGAGCGGCACGCCGAAGAATTCCAGCCGCGCATCCTCGAAATAGACCGTCTTGTCATTCTGGTCGTGGACGATGCGGGCGGCCTTGACCTGCCAGAGCGGGGGCTTCTGCGGATTGTCCCGGCACGGTTCGCAGGCGGTGTAAACGCCGCTTTCCAACACCGTGTAATTGCCTTCGGTGCGGTTGGCGCGCGCGGCGGCGAAGCGGGTCTGGTCCGCGGTTTCGACCCGCAGGGAATTGATGAAGCCGTCCCGGAAGTCGTCGGTCAGGTCGAGGACGTCGCCATGGGTGACGTTGCCGTCCGGCTCGGTGAGACGCACGTTGCCGGTCGCGTTCAGGCGCTTGGCGCGCTGGTCGTAGGTGACGCGGTCCGCCTCCAGGGTCGAGCCCTGATAGTAGATCTGGACGTTGCCGACGGCGGCGACGCGCTCGTTGTTATAGTCGTAGTCGATCCGCGCGGCGCGGACGAGCATCTGCTTCTCGTCGGCCCGGGACGGCTTCGGCGGCGGCACGGGCCGGCGCGGGAATTCAAGCAGGGTCTGCGCCGTCGCCGTGGTCGGGGACCCGGCCACCCCCATCGTGGAGGCGAGCAGGAGCGCCAGCGCGCCGTAGCGAGCACGGCGACGCGAACGGTCCGGATGCTGGGCGCGGTTCGCCGCGATCATCCGTCCTCCTGGTGAAGCAAAGCCAACAGACCCGTAAATCCCCCGACGAGGACAGGAAGCCAGGCTGCGGTTGCGGGATGCATCACCTCGGCCCTGCTCAAATCCTCGGTCACTTTCGACAGAACGTAAAGCAGAAAGCCCGCCACCACGCCACTCAAAACCATCCGCTGGACACCGCCAAACCGGAAGAAGCGTAAACTCACCGCAGCCGCCAGTAGAACCATGGCTGCAAGCAGAAACGGCTGGGCCAGAAGCTTGTAATACTGCTGGCGATAGCCCGCTGAACTGACGCCTGCGCTGCGCGCGGACTCGATATAGGCCGGGAGTTGCCAGAACGGCACAGTTTCCGGCGTGGAAAGACTTTCCCGAACCTGCGCTGCGGTCAGCGTGGTGCTCAGCGAATAGCTGGCTTCCACCCGCACGGGGGCTGACAGGGAATAAATTCTTGCCTCGGAGAGCCGCCAGGCGCCCGGCTCCAGCTCGGCTTCGCGGGCCTCGATTCGATCCTTGAACCGGTTCTCCGCGTCGAAGGTGAAGACGGTGACGCCGCTGAGGCTCATCCCCTGGTTGCGGGTATTGGCCGCGCCGATGATGGACTGCCCGTCCTCGCCGCGCTGGCGCAGCCAGAAGGCCCCGGAATCCTGCAACGCCGGGGAATTGCGGCCGAAGGCATCGGCCTCGAGATGCTTGGCGCGTTCATGCAGGGTGGCGGAAACTGGATTATACACCGTCGTCGCGAAAGCGCCGATCAGCAGCGCGAGGATGACCGCGGGCGCGAGGAACTGCCAGGCGGACATGCCGGCGGCCCGCGCCACGACCAGTTCGAGGCCCCGCGACAGGCTGAGGTAGCAGGACATCGTCGCGATCAGGATGCAGAAGGGCAGGATTCGCTCGGCGATCTGGGGCACGCGATAGAGCGAGATCTGCGCCAGCGTCAGTGTCGAGATGTTGCGGGCGTCGTCGGCCTTTCGTGCCAGCTCGATGAAATCGATCAGGATGATGAGCAGCAGGATGCTGCCGAACACGGTCAGCGTCGTCAGCAGGAAGCGGCGGCCGAAATAGCGGGAGAGGGTGCCGGCAACGATCATCGGGCGGCCCCCGGCGAGAAGCGGTGCGTCAGCCGCTCGGTGATCCTGTTCAGCCAGTCCGTGAAGGCGACAGGCGGCTCCAGCGGCGTGCCGCGCGAGATCGCATGGAGGCCGAAGCCGATGGTGGCGGCGAGCAGCAGATATGGCACCGCGAGCAGCCAGGGCTGCCGCACGCCCAGCACGGTGCAGGCCATGCCCGTCAGCCGCAGCACGGCCACGGCGCCGATGGTGCTCAGCATCGGCATGGTGCGGCCCTGCCGGATGGTGCGCGGCGAGCCGAGATAGGCGAAGGCGATGATGATGAAGGCGATCGGGTAGAGGATCGAGGTGAGGCGGTCGTGGAGTTCGGCGCGGATCTGGTCCGGGTCGCCGCCGAGCCGCTCGTCGGTGCTGGTGCCCCACAATTCCCAGAGATAGCGCTCGCGGGTGGAATAGCGGATGTCGGGCATGCCGCCGAACTGCGAGAGGTCGAAGGCGTAGCGGTCGAACGTGACCATGACCGGCTCGGTGCGGCCGGCCTCCAGCCGCTGCACGCTGCCGCTTTCCAGAATAAGGAAGGTGCCGTCGTCGTTTTTCAGGATTTCGCCCTGTTCGGCGAGGAAGGTGACGCGCTCTTTCGGGTCGCGCTGGTCGTCCACGAAGATGCCGAGCAGCATGCCGTTCGGCAGCCGCTCGCGGAGATGGAAGACGAGGCGGGACTCGATGGTCGTGAAGCGGCCGGGCTGGATGATGTTGGCGACGAGGTCGGTCCGCACCTCCATCGCCCAGGTGCGCAACTGGCGCAGGCCATGGGGCGCGAGATAGGCGCTGATCGCCGCGATCCCGAGGGACACAACGATGCCGACGGCAAGGAAAGAGCGGAACAGCCGCATCGGCGCAATGCCGGCGGCGTTCAGCACGATGATCTCGGAATCGTTGCTCAGCTTGTTCAGGATATAGATGGCCGCCACCACCAGCGCGATCGGCGCGATGACCAGCACCAGCAGCGGCACGATCAGGCCGGTGATACCGACGAAGACCAGAATGGACTGGCCCTTGTTGGTCATGAGGTCGATATCGCGCAGCGCCTGGGTGATCCAGATCACGCCGGTGAGGCTCAGCAGCACCAGCAGGAAGGCCCCGAAGGTCGACCGGAAAATATAGCGTTCGATCGAACCCATACGCACACAACTTCCGACTCGGACGATATCCCCGGACTATCGCCTCCGCAGCCCCCTTCGCGCCAGCCCCCGAATGGCGATCCACCCACAAAGTGGCCGGGCGAAGGCAGGCCGGAGCAAAACCCGCATGCCCGCCGGCGCCGCGGCACCGGAAATGCCGGTGCGGCGGCAATCTATCCCATATGCATCGGGAATGGTTAAGCGAGTGCTCGCGGCCTGTCATTGCGGCGGGCTTTGCACCCGGCTGTCTCCCGCGCCATAAAGGCGGGGCGGCCGTCCGGGCCGCGCCGCATGTATCGTCGCCGCGATGCCGAAAGGAAGTTTTCGATGGCTGCCGCCCTCAAGATTGGCTTTTCCCCGCTCCAGACCGCACCGAAGGGAACCGTCGTGGCGTTCTGCGGCGAGGGCCTCAGATTCGGTCCGGCCACGCAGAAGACGCTGGCGCCGGTGGCGGACACGATTGCGCGGGCGGCTGCGACCGCTCGTTTCAAGGGCGCCTCGGGGTCGGCCATTGAACTGCTCGCGCCTGCCGGCCTCGCCGCCGAGCGGCTGGTCGTGATCGGCACCGGCAAGGGCGAGGAACGGACCGAGATGGACGCGCTGAAGCTGGGGGGCATCGCGCTCGGCAAAATCGGAAAGGCCGCCGAGGCGATGATCCTGGCCGAAACCGCCGAGGGGATATTCACGGCCGCGGAAGCCGCGGACCTGGCCCTGGGTGCGCAACTGCGCGCCTATGAATTCGACCGCTACAAGACCAAGAAGAAGGATGGCGAGGACGCCCGGCCCGACCTGAAGCTCACCATTGCCGCAGCCGATGTCGCGGCGGTGCGCCGGGCCTGGGCGCGCCGGGATGCCGTTGCCGGCGGCGTGCGGCTTGCGCGCGATCTCGTCAACGAGCCGCCGAATGTCCTGTTTCCGATGGAATTCGCCCGCCGCTGCATGGAACTGAAGAAGCTCGGCGTCACGGTCGAGGTGCTCGACGTCAAGGCGATGCAGAAGCTCGGCATGAATGCGCTGCTCGGCGTCGGGCAGGGGTCGGCCCATGACAGCCGGCTGGTCGTGATGCGCTGGAACGGCGGCAGGAAGGGCGAAGCGCCGGTCTCCTTCATCGGCAAGGGCGTCTGCTTCGACACCGGCGGCATCTCCATCAAGCCGGCCGGCGGGATGGAGGACATGAAGGGCGACATGGCGGGCGCCGCCGCCGTCACCGGCCTCATGCATGCGCTGGCCGCGCGCAAGGCCAAGGTGAACGTGGTCGGCGCCATCGGCGTCGTCGAGAACATGCCGGACGGTCGCGCCCAACGGCCGGGCGACATCGTCACCGCCATGTCCGGCCAGACCATCGAGATCATCAACACCGATGCCGAAGGCCGCCTCGTGCTGGCGGACGTGCTCTGGTATGTCGCCAAGCGGTTCAAGCCGAAATTCATGGTCGATCTTGCCACGCTGACCGGCGCGATCATCATTTCGCTCGGCAGCGAGCATGCCGGCCTGTTCAGCAACGACGACACCCTGTCGGAGCGCCTGACCGCCGCTGGCCTCGCCACCGGCGAGAAGCTGTGGCGGATGCCGCTCAGCAAGAGCTACGACAAGCTGATCGACTCCAAATTCGCGGATGTGAAAAATACCGGCGGCCGGCCGGCGGGCTCGATCACGGCGGCGCAGTTCCTCCAGCGGTTCGTTGCGGACAATACGCCCTGGGCGCATCTCGACATCGCCGGCACCGGCATGGGCTCGCCCCAGACGGACATCAACAAGAGCTGGGGCTCCGGCTTCGGCGTGCGCCTGCTGGACCGGCTGGTGGCCGACCATTACGAGGCGTGAACGAGGGTCTGATCCAACTTCGCTGGATCAGACCCTCGTTACTCTTTTTGTTTGAGCATGATCTTGTCCGAAAACCGGTTCCCACTTTTCGGGATCATGCTCCAGGCGGCGGCGCTGCGGGTGAGGCCGGCACGGGGACGAACGGGATAGGCCAATGACCGAGATGCTGTTCTATCATCTCGAACGCCAGCCCGTGGCGCAGGCTCTCGTGGCGCTGCTGGAACGCTCGCTGGAGCGCAACTGGCGCGTTGTCGTCCAGACCGTCAGCGACGAACGGCTTGAGGCGCTGGACGGCCACCTGTGGACCTATCGCGACGATTCCTTCCTGCCGCACGGGACGTTTCGCGAACCTCATGCCGCAGAGCAGCCGGTGCTGCTGACCACCGACGGGGCCAACCCGAACGGGGCAACCGTACGGTTCCTCATCGACGGTGCGCCGGTGCCGCAGGACGCCGAGAGCTACCAGCGCCTCGTGCTGATGTTCGATGGCAACGACCCCGACGCGGTCGAGGATGCGCGCCAGCGCTGGCGCGAGGCGAAGGCGCGGGGCTTCGATTGCACCTACTGGCAGGCCGACGACAGCGGCCGCTGGGTGAAGAAGGCTTGACGTTGTCGGTCCTGCCGGGCGCTCCGCCGCTGGCCGGTGCGGCCAGCCTTGTTTTTGGCGCACGGCTGGGGGAAAGATGCGCGCGGTTCCTGCGCGGAAACGCGTAAACAAAACCCGGAGCCCGGTTTGACGCCGTCATGGCCGAACCGGCGCCGGACGCGATTGTGAGAGGTCTTGATGAAGCAGATCGGCTTGGTCCCGGCGCGGACACTGTGCAGAATGCTGCCTGCCGGCGCGTTGATGCTCGTCCTCGGGGCCTGTTCGACCGATCTGAGTTCGATCAATCTCATTCCGAAGGACGACAATCTGCTGAACAGCCGCCTGACCTATGGCGGCGCGCAGATCCCGAGCCAGACGGTGCGTCCTTTGACCGCGGCGGATTTCGTGGACGCCAGCGGCCGCTGTCCGGCCGAGGAGGTCGTGGAAGCTACCGATGGCGCGGCGCCTGTCGTGATGGGCGGCATCGCGCTCCAGATGAGCGAGTGTCAGGTTGTCCGCCGCGCGGGCGCGCCCGATCGTGTCGAGGCCGGTGCCAACGAACGTGGCGAGCGCGCCGTGACGCTGACCTATCTACGCGGCACCTGGCCGGGTATCTACCGTTTCTCGGAGGGCCGCCTCACGGTAATGGAGCGCGTCGCGGAGCCTGCCCCGGCACGCCAGCGCGCGCCGCGATCCCGCGCCAAGTCCTGAAAATCCTGATTGGCGTCACACCCGCCGCCGATGCCTGACCGTCAGCCACCGGCGGCTCCCGCCGCGAGGGCAGGGGCGTCATCGGGCATCGTCGGGACACCGCCAAGGCGTCAGCCGGTCGCGGCTTCGTAGGCGGCGGTGGCGGCCAGCCAATCCTCCTCGGCCTGTTCCAGCTTCGCGGCGGTCTCCGCGCGGCTTTTGCTCAGCGCCGTCGCTTTGGCGACATCACGGGCGAAAAGCTGCGGATCGGCCAGCGCGGCGTCCGCCTTTGCGACTTCGTCCGCCAGTTTTGCCATTGCTTTCTCGGCCTGTTCGGCCTTGCGGCGCAGGAAGCCGAGGTCCGCCGGTTTCTTCGCGGCCTTGCGTTCGTCCCGGCGCTCGTCCTTCGCGCCGCCCTTGTCCCGGTTCCTGCCGCCGCTGCGGTCGGTCAGCACCAGCCGCTGATAGTCGTCGAGGTCGCCGTCGAACGGCGTCACCCGCCCGTCGGCCACCAGCCAGAGCCGGTCCACGCAGGCTTCCAGCAGATGCCGGTCGTGGGACACGAGGATCACCGCACCGGGATAGTCGTTGATGCCGTCGATCAGCGCGCGGCGGCTGTCGATGTCGAGATGGTTGGTCGGCTCGTCGAGGATGATGAGGTTCGGCCCGCGGAAGGTGGCGAGACCCAGCATCAGCCGCGCCTTCTCGCCGCCGGAGAGCTTTTCGACCGGCGTGTCCGCCTTGTCCGACGAGAAGCCCAGTGCGCCGGCGCGGGCGCGCACCCTCGCCTCCGGCGCATCAGGCATCAACTCGCGGACATGCTGATAGGCGCTCGCAGCCGGGTTCAGTTCGTCGAGCTGGTGCTGGGCGAAATAGGCGACTTCGAGCTTGTCCGCCCGTGTGATCCTGCCGCCCATGGGCGTGAGGCGCTGGGCCAGCAGCTTGACCAGCGTGGACTTGCCGTTGCCGTTGGCGCCCACCAGCGCGATGCGGTCGTCATCGTCGATGCGCAGGTCGAGCCGCTGGAGCACCGGCTGGCCGGGCGTGTAGCCGACCGAGGCGCCGTCCATGGCGATGATCGGCGGCGACAACTGCCTCAGGGGTTCGGGAATGGTGATCGGCGGCACGTCGCTGGTGACGAGCGAGGTCGCGGGCTGAAGCTTTTCCAGCAGCTTCATGCGGGATTGCGCCTGCCGGGCCTTGCTTGCCTTGGCGCGGAAGCGCTCGACGAAGGCGGTCAGGTGCTTGCGCTGGGCTTCCTGCTTCTTGGCGAATTTGGCGTCCAGCGCCTGCCGCTCGGCGCGCTGTTTCTCGAAGGCGCTGTAGCCGCCGCGGAACAGGGTCAGCTTGCCGTGTTCGAGATGGAGGATCCACTCCACGGCATTGTCCAGCATGTCGCGGTCATGGCTGATGACCAGCACGGTATGCGGATAGCGCGCGATATGGTTCTCCAGCCAGAGCGTGCCTTCGAGGTCGAGATAGTTGGTCGGCTCGTCCAGAAGCAACAGGTCCGGCTCGGCGAACAGCGTGGCGGCGAGCGCGACGCGCATACGCCAGCCGCCGGAGAAATCCGAGATCGGCCGCTCCTGATCCTGCGGCGAGAAGCCGAGACCGCTCAGGATCGCCGCTGCCCGCGCCGGGGCGGAATGGGCGTCGATATCGGCCAGCCGGGTGTGGATGTCGGCGATGCGGTGCGGATCGGTCGCGGTGTCCGCCTCCGCCAGCAGGGCGGCGCGTTCCTCCGCCGCCGCAAGCACGATCTCGACCAGGCTGTCGGAGCCGGACGGGGCTTCCTGCGCGAGGCGGCCAATGCGCGCGCGCGACGGCATGCCGATGCTGCCGGTTTCTGCGGCCAGTTCGCCACAGATCACCTTGAACAGCGTGGACTTGCCGGTGCCGTTGCGGCCGACCAGCCCGACCCGCGCGCCGGTCGGAATCTGGGCCGAGGTATGGTCGAGCAGAAGGCGGCCCGCGATCCGGACCGAAAGATCGTCAATCGTCAGCATGGCCGCGGGTTATAGAGTGTTTTCGGGCGAAGTGGAGACCGGTTCGCGGCCAAAGACGGTTCACGCCGGCGACATTTTTTCGCCGTGCCCGTCAAATCGGCGCGATCCGTCCCGGTCCGGTGGTGTCATCGCTTGCCGCTCGCAGGGCGCGCGGCTATAAGCCGGCGACTTTTGAGCCTTTCTCATTCATCCATGGAGTTCCGATGGCGATCGAACGCACCTTCTCGATCATCAAGCCCGACGCGACCGAGCGTAACCTGACCGGCGCGATCAACGCGATCATCGAGCAGGCCGGCCTGCGCATCGTGGCGCAGAAGCGCGTGCGCATCACCCGCGACCAGGCTGAAACCTTCTACGGCGTGCATCGCGCCCGACCGTTCTTCGGCGAGCTGGTGGACTTCATGGTGTCCGGCCCCGTCGTCGTGCAGGTGCTGGAAGGCGACAACGCCATTGCCCGCTATCGCGAGGTGATGGGCGCGACCGATCCGGCCAAGGCGGCGGACGGCACCATCCGCAAGGTCCATGCGAAGTCCATCGGCGAGAATTCCGTCCATGGCTCCGACGCTCCGGAGACGGCGGCGCAGGAGATTGCCCAGTTCTTCGCCGGTAACGAGATCGTCGGCTGAACGGCGGTCCTCGCGAAACGGGATTTATCAGCGGGCGCGTCCTTCGGGGCGCGCCCGTTTTCGTTTGACGGGCCGCCGCCATACGAAGCTGTTTGTTGAGGCCGGGATGCGCCGGCGTCATTCCCGACCTTGAGAGGAGCCGCGCCATGACCTCCATCGCCCCCGGGCCGATCACCATTCTCGCCTATGCCGGCGCGGCGGTGGCGGAAATCGCCGGCTGCTTTGCCTTCTGGGCCTGGCTGCGGCTTGGGCGGTCGGTTCTGTGGGTGGTGCCGGGAACGCTCTCGCTGCTGCTGTTCGCCTATCTGCTGACGCTGGTGGAAACCTCGGCCGCCGGCCGGGCCTATGCCGCCTATGGCGGAATCTACATTCTGGCTTCCGTGATCTGGCTTCAGACCGTCGAAGGCGTGCGGCCGGACCGCTGGGACCTGCTCGGCGCTGCCATCTGCATTCTGGGCGCCGGCATCATCCTGTTCGGGCCGCGCCCCGCCGGCGCCATCCTCCCCTGAGGAACTTCTTCGGCGCTCCTCCATTGACAATGGGCCATAATGGTAGTTTTACGAGGTAAAATTTACCAGTCGTATGACTACGAGGTGTCAGGTGGAATCGCTCTGGGCCAATTTTCTCACTCCCGGATTCTGGGTCGCTGCCGGCCAGATCATCGGCGTGAACATCATCCTGTCCGGCGACAATGCGGTGGTCATCGCGATGGCCTGCCGGATGCTGCCGGCGCGCCAGCGTTTCTGGGGCATGGTATTGGGCGCCGGTGTCGCGGTGCTGCTGCGGGTGGTCTTCACGCTGGTCGTTGCGGAGGCGATGGCGCTGCCATTCCTCAAGCTCGTCGGCGGCGTACTGCTGGTCTGGGTTGCCATCAAGCTGCTGGTGCCGGAGGAGGAAGGCGAGGGCAAGATCGAGGCGGCGAACAGCCTGTGGCGGGCGGTGCGCATCGTCGCCATCGCCGACATCATCATGAGCCTCGACAATGTCATCGCCATCGCGGCCTCGGCCGAGACGGCGGCGCTGCGGGTGGACCCGGCCAACGCCATGATGATCAAGACCGTGCTCGTGGTGTTCGGCCTTGCCACCAGCGTGCCGCTGATCGTGGCCGGGAGCGCGATCCTGATGAACCTGCTGGACCGGTTTCCGATCCTCGTCTGGGGCGGCGCAGCCCTGCTTGGCTGGGTGGCCGGCGACATCATGGTGAAAGACGGCGCGCTGCTGCACGTCGCCTCCGCCGCGACACTGGAGCATCTCCACCTCTGGGCGGCGGCGGTCGGCGCGGCGCTGGTGGTCGGTGTCGGCTGGTGGCTGCGCCAGCGCCGGCACACGACGTCCCTGATCGTGGATCCGCCCGGACCGGAAGAGTTTCC
>DATMEW010000172.1:0-39150 GCA_035556495.1 Xanthobacteraceae bacterium
AATGACGCTGGACGCATCGGTATCCGGCGGCGGTCTCGACGGCCGCGGCAACGGCACGGTGACGCTCGGGCGCGACGGGATCGCGGCGGCGAATCTCGCGCTCGACGTGGCCGGGGCCGATCTCCGGCCTCTGCGCCGCGATGGCCGGGCCGCCGTGCCGGTGCGCTTCACGGCGCAGGCGCGGGCGGACGACAAGGGTGTGGCGCTGAAGGATGTCGCAGGGGCCGTGGCCGGCGCGCCGGTGAAGGGGCATCTGGCGGTGACTTATGGCGCGACGCCCCGCGTCGAAGGCACATTCGCGATGGAGGCCCTTGATGCCGCCGCGCTGCTGTCGCCCATCGTCGGTCTGCCGGCGGCGGCTGACGGACGGGCGGGCGGCTCGGGCTGGTCCGGCGAGCCGTTCGGCGCCGGTATGATCGGGACCGCGCTTGGCCGGATCGGCATGTCGGCGGCGCGCGCCACGCTGCCCGGCGGCATCCCTGCCGAAGCCCTTCGGTTCGCCCTCGTGCTCGGGCATAGCGAGATCACGCTGGAAGACGTTGCGGCGGAACTGCCGGGCGGGCCGCTCAAGGGCACGGTGGCGTTTCTGCGCGGGCCGGATGGCGCGCTCGCGGCGCGGGGACGCCTCACCGTGGACGGCGTGCAGGCGGGCGCGGTGCTGCCGCCTGTCGGCGAGACCCGTCTCAATGGCAGGCTTTCCGTCGACCTGAGCTTCGATGGTGCCGGCCGCAGTCCGGCGGCGCTAATCGGCTCGCTGGGCGGGTCGGGCAGCGTGGCTCTGCGCGGCCTGAATGTGGCGGGGCTCGATGCCGGCGTGTTCGATGCCGTGACCCGCGCGGTGGACGACGGGCTGGCGCTGGACCCCGCACGTGTCGGGGCGCGGGTGGAGCGTGCCTTCGCCGGCGGCCGCATGGGTCCGCTGGATTTCGAGGGTCCGCTCGGGATGGCCCGGGGTCAACTCCGCTTCGCGGAAGCGGCTGCGTCAGCGGACGGCGCCGATGTCACGGTGTCCGGCAGCTATAATCTCGGCACCGGCGCGCTGGATGCGCGGATCGGCCTTGCGCCCGCCGGCACCGACCGCGGCGCGGTGCGGCCCGAACTCACCCTGCTGTTCAAGGGGCCGCGCGAAAAGCCCGTCCGCAGCCTCGACGTGTCCACATTCAGCGGCTGGCTCGCGCTGCGCTCCGTCGAGCAGCAGACGCGGAAGCTTGATGAAATCCAGAAGGAGCGTGCCCGCCAGGCTGCCGAAACGGCGCGCGCAGCGGAGGAGGCTGAGAAACAGCGGCTGATTCAGTTGATATCGCCCTCGGCACCGGTACTGGTGGCGCCTTCGGAAGCCGCCGTCGAGATTCCGGGCGCAACCGCGCCGCCGACCGCCCAGCCGGTTCCGTTTCTGGATGTGCCGACGGCCCCCCTTGCGCCGCTCGGCGCGGGACCTGCCCCACCCGCGTCCGGTCCGGACGCCGCTCACCTTCCGGCCGGCGGGCCGGTGGCGAATTCCGGGACTGCCCCGGCCCTGACGCGCTGACGCTTGCGGAAAAGAAAAAGAGGCGGCGCGGGACTCAGGACGGTTCGGCGGGGCGCTCGTGCGCGGCGGCGTCCGGCGGCGGGGGCGGCGAGGTGTTATCGTCTCCCTGTGCGCGGCGGCGATAATAATCGAGCACGAAAAGGCGGATCGCCGAGGACAGGTTGCCATGCTGGCGGCCGGTATCGATCGAGACCACGAGGTCCGACAAGGTGACATGGCGGCCGGCTGCGATCTCCTTCAGACCATCCCAGAAAGCATCCTCCAGGCTGACGCTGGTTTTGTGACCGGCGATCACGATGGATCTTTTGACGACAGGCGATTTCATGTGGCGCTTTCCGTATCGCGGCGATGCTGATCGAGATCTTTGGCGGCTTTCTCCATCCGCGTGTCGTCGGCGATACGCTCGGCCTTGCTGCGGCCGGACTTCAGCCGGTTGGCCTCGGCCTGCCGGCTTGACGCATCGCGGGCGGCCGCCTTGCGCATTCTTCTGAGATTGACAACTTCGCCCATGCAGCGAATTCCGCTTTCGTTGCGTCAGCAAGACATGCCCAGCCTTGCCGGCCGGACACGCAGGACCCCCAAACACACACGAACGACCACGATTCGATTTCGGGAAGATGCGTGCGCGAGAAATACCACCGGAAAATGGCCGGCAAGCCATTTGGTTCCCACGGTATTTTGGTGATGCTTGGGCAACCGGCCGTTTTTGTGGCGGCCGCGGCCGGGGCGCTAACGCCGGCCCAGCATACGCTCCGGACGGACCAGTTTGTCGAAATCCGCGCCTGCCACGCCCATCGCGAGAGCCTCCTCGCGCAGGGTGGTGCCGTTGGCATGGGCGGCCTTGGCGATGCTGGCAGCCTTGTCATAGCCGATGGAGGGCGCAAGCGCCGTCACCAGCATCAGGGACCGCTCCATCAGTTCGCGGATGCGGTCTTCGTCGGCCCTGATGCCGGCGACGCAATGATCGGTGAATGACACGGCGGCGTCCGCAAGCAGGCGGATGGACTGGAGCATCGCGAGGCCGATGACCGGCTTGTAGACATTCAGTTCGAAATGGCCCTGGCTGGCGGCGGTCGTGATCGTGGTGTGATTGCCGAAAACCTGGCAGCACACCATCGTCAGCGCCTCCGACTGGGTCGGATTGACCTTGCCGGGCATGATGGACGAGCCGGGCTCGTTCTCGGGCAGGATCAGTTCGCCGAGGCCGGAGCGCGGCCCGGAGCCCAGAAAGCGGATGTCGTTCGCCACCTTGAACAGGCCCGCTGCCGCCGCCGTGAGCGCGCCATGGGCGAAAACCATGGCGTCATGGGAGGCCAGCGCCTCGAATTTGTTCGGTGCGGACACGAAGGGCAGGCCGGTGAAGGCCGCGATGCGCTTGGCGACCGCACGGGCGAAGCCCGGCGGCGCGTTGAGGCCGGTGCCGACGGCCGTGCCGCCCTGCGCGAGGGGGTAAAGCTCCTTCACGACCAGCCGGCAGCGCCGCATCGCCGAATCGAGCTGCGCGGCGTAGCCGGAGAATTCCTGCCCGAGCGTCAGCGGCGTCGCGTCCTGCGTATGGGTGCGGCCGACCTTGATGATCTTGTCGAACGCCTTTGCCTTCTTCGCCAGCGCGCCATGGAGCCGTTCCAGCGCCGGCAGCAGAAGATGCGTCATCTCCCCGGCGGCGGCGATGTTCATCGCCGTCGGGAAACTGTCGTTGGACGACTGGCTCATGTTGACGTGATCGTTCGGATGCACCGGCGTCTTGCTGCCGCGCTTGCCGCCGAGCAGTTCATTGGCCCGGTTCGCGATCACCTCGTTGACGTTCATGTTGGTCTGGGTGCCGGAGCCGGTCTGCCAGACCACCAGCGGGAACTGCGCGTCATGGGCGCCGTCGATCACCTCCTGCGCGGCGCTGCAAATCGCTTTCGCCAGCCGGGGTCCGAGCAGCCCGGCTTCCCGGTTGGTCTGCGCCGCCGCGTGTTTGACGATGGCGAGCGCGCGGATGAGCGGGCGCGGCATACGCTCCTCGCCGATACGGAAATTCTGGCGCGAGCGCTCGGTCTGGGCGCCCCAATAGCTGTCTCCCGGCACCTCGATGGGTCCGAAACTGTCGGTCTCGATGCGCGGAGCGACCGATCCGGAACCAGCTTTGCGGGGAACAGCCATGTTCTCTCCTGGCGCAGGAAGTCTATTTCTTGCGGAAGCGGTCCAGTTGCACCACCTCGCCGCCGCCCGTGCCGTCCGGCCGCGCGGGAGGATCGTCATCGTCCTGCGGCCCGCCGCCGGCCGCGGCGGCATCGGACGGAACGGCTTCCAGCCGGCGCGCGGCCGGGGATGCTTCCGGGCTGCCGGTCTGCGCCTTTGTGCCGTCTTCGGCTGCTGCGCTGTCCCCGGCTGCCGTGACTTCTTCGAACTGGAGCCCGAACTGGACCGAGGGGTCAAAGAAAGCCTTGATGGCGGTGAAGGGGATGCTCAGGCGCTCCGCCACGCCGCTGAACGACAATCCGACCTGAAAACGCTCGTCCGTGACCGTGAGATCCCAGAATTGATGCTGGAGAACGACGGTCATCTCTTCCGGGTATTGCGCCTGCACGCGGGGGGAAATCTGCACGCCTTCCGCCCTGGTCGCGAAGGTGATGTAGAAGTGATGGTCCCCCGGCAGGCCGTTGCGCGCGGCGTCCAGCAGGACACGGCGGACTACGCTGCGCAGGGCGTCCTGGGTCAGAAGATCGTAACGGATGTGGTCGACGGCCATCTTTATCAACGATTCAAGCAATGGATTGGTTCGCGCAAGCATATCCGTTCAAAGAGGCGCGCGCAGCTAGAGATTTGGATGTCTGCAACGCATATGCCGCGGGCGGCAGGCGCGTTCGGCGGTTTCACGGAATTTCCGTGATTGCGACGGTCTCCGGGCTTCTTCTGCGAGGGGTGGTGCGCCGCTGGGCAGCCGCGACGGTCGCATCCGGGGAGCGGAAGTCCGGCGACCCGCGATTGCTCAGGGCCGGCGGGCGAGGAGCGCGTTGCGCGGGACGGCCGTGCCGCCGATCCTCGCCCGGCTGCAATGGAGCATTGATTTCCCCCGAGCGGTGCGGTTGCATGGCGTCCACAACGAATTTCAGGGGAGGGAAACAAATGCATCTGACGCGCAGAGGGTTGCTGGCGGGCGCTGCCGCCATGCCGGTGGCGCTTTCCGGGCTGCCGGCCCGGGGGCAGGCCAACTGGCCGGCCAACGATATCCATGTGATCTGCGGCTTTGCGCCCGGCACCGGAGCCGACATCATCACGCGCTTCTTCGCCGAGCGGCTGCGGCCCTTCACGAAGCGCAGTTCCGTTGTCGAGAACAAGCCCGGCGCGGGTGCGACCATTGCCGCGGAATATGTCGCGCGCGCCAAGCCGGACGGCTACACGATGCTGATCACGCCGGGCAGCGAGTTCGCCGGCACGCCGTATCTCTACAAGAGCCTGTCGCACGATCCGCTCAAGGATTTCGCGCCGGTGACCACGCTGGTGCGGCTGCCCTTCATTCTGTGTGTCGCGCAGAACTCGCCGATCAACTCCGTCGCGGATTTCCTCAAGGCGATGAAGGAGAAGGGCACCAAGGCTTCCTATGGCTATCCCAACAATCTGGCGCTGGTCTCCGGTGAGCTGCTCAAGGCGCGCACCGGTCTGGAATCCGTGCAGGTCGCCTACAAGAGCACGCCGGACGCGCTCAACGATCTCAACAACGGCGTGCTCGATTTCATCTGGGCCGACGCCACCTTCGGCCTCGCGCAGGTGGCCGCCGGCCGGCTCAAGATGCTGGCGGTCACCACCAGGGAGCGCAGCCAGCTTGCGCCGGACACGCCCACGCTTCAGGAAAGCGGCGTGCCGGACTATCACGTCGATGCATGGTTCGGCGCCTGGTATCCCGCCGGAACGCCGCAGCCCATCGTGACGCAGACCGCCAAGTGGCTGAGCGAAATTCTGGCGGGTGACGACGCCAAAACTTTCTTCGGCACCGTCGCGCGAGCCGACCTGTTTCCGGGCACGCCCGAATCCACGGCGGCCTTCATGAAGGAGGAGGTCGCGCGCAGGGCCGAACTCTACGCCCTCGCGAAGATTCCGCGCCAATAAGCTAGCTTGCAGTAGGCCGGCTTGCGATAACGCGACCTGCGAAGATGCCTGAACAACCCCGCGGCTCAATGCGGCGGGGTTGTTCGGCTTTCGGGTTCCGGTCTAAAGCGGCTGAATCGGCCATGATGGGCTGACACCGCGCGGAGCCCCCCTGGTGAGGCGATACAACTCTGCCGCGCGATTGCGGAACTCCTGCCGGACCTCCGGCGCCACCGCAGCCTCGGCCAGATTCTTCAATTCCTGAACCTGTTTGGTCACGTCCTCAGTGGACATGGGCGCCTCCGGAAATGAGGAGAGGCCGGATGCTATTCCAACCGAAGCACAGCGTTTCATGAATTGATTTCTGAGTCGACCCGCAGATTGTCACGTGCCGGTGATCCGCCGGAAACGATGTGCGGCGCGCCGTCATCTCTTCGTTGAACGGCAGCGATAACGGCGGTCGGAGAATTTCCGACCGCGGCGATCGTGAACAGCAACTCCGCACGGTCGATCTTCAAGACCTCGCACCAGTAAGAAACCTCCTCGGGGTCGGAGGCATTGATAAACGCTCCGCGAGACATGTGGATCATGTCGGCCTCCTTTGCCTAAGCGGTTTCGTTGTCCTTATCCTGTGCGCTGTATTGGGAACGGAATGGGTCTAACGCCTGTTCCGGTTCCTTCTGGGTCATTTTGTCGCGATCTTCAGGCGACGGACGCTTCGAGGCTTCAATGTGTTCCGTTCCCGCCCTTTCCGCTGCGCGCTGCCCATGACGGTTTCCCACGATCCGATCAACGTACGACGCATCCGGATGTTTCGGGCGTCGGGCCGTATTTTCTTCGAACCTCCGCGTTCCGCCCGAAGGCTGAGCCCTGTGCAAACCGGGCGAGGTCCGCCGGTTGCTGCGCAGCCAATCTTTGAACGGAGTATCCGTATTTCTACGAAGATTGCCGGTTATTCTCCGTTCGGCCTACAGCCCCTTCATTCATTTTCAAGAACCGCAGCGGGGGGCTGCTTTCAATGCGAGATTTCGGAAATATGCGGGCTCGTCCGATCATTTTCGTTCGACGAGTTCACGCACGGTCCTGACCGGCGCGCTGGCTGTTTCATTTGCAACGGTCGGCGGGCAGGCGCTCGCTCAGCAGACCCAGCCCGGCCAATCGGTGGAACTGGAAGCCATCGTCATCTCCGGCGAGGGCGAAGGCTACAACACGCTGGTTTCGGACTCCCCGAAGCAGACGTTCCGACCGAGCGGAACGGCATCAAGATCGACACTGTCGTGTTCTATGCTTACGACACCATCAAGCTGAACGAACAGGGGCAGATCTCCGGCGGCATCCGCGCCGAGCGCTACAATGTCAGCATCGACACCAAAACCATTGCCGGCCTTCCCGCCAGCCCCCTCGACGGCTTCTCCGACTCGCAGACGACGCGTTCCGGATCATTCCGAATGGTGTAGCCGGAAAGCTGCCGGCCTATATGATCTTCAACTTCATGGCGTCGTATGAATCCGGAAGGATGTCCACCTTCGCTTCAACATCGACACTGTCGGTGACGAGAAGATTGCGATGGCGGCGAACTGGAACGGCACGCGCGTGACGCTCAGGGCGCCGCGGACCTGCCGTGTGAGCACCAGCTTCAAGTTCTGATAGTCTGAAAAATCTCTGGTCCGGCCACCACTGCGGCCGGATTTCTTTGAGCGCTTGTCCAGCCGTTGCCGCGAATTGCTCGAACAAGCCCAATGGGCCGATGGCCGCAGGACGGCAGGCCATATCGCCACGCGCGCCAAGGATAACGAACAGCTTGCCGACGATGATCCGCTCGCGGTCGAGCTTGGGTCTCTGATCCTGGACTGGCTGGGGGCGAGCAGTCCTTTGTCGCTTCGGCATCCCCGGTTCACCGGAACGGGTGCGGGGCGATCTCTCCGCTACGCTGTTCTTCAGCGATCCCGATCTCTATGACGGCGGTGACCTGATGATCCGCGGTGAATTCGCGCGCCATCGGGTCAAGTTGCCGGCCGGCCATCTAGTCCTCTATTCGGCGCGAACGCTTCACCAGGTGACGGCGGTGACACGTGGCATCCGCATGCGGCTTTCTTCTGGGTCCAGAGCCTGATCGGGGAAGACAGCCGGCGCGCGTTCCTGCTGGAGCTTGACGAAACCATCCAGCAACTCGTGACAGCTTCATCCGATGATGCCGCGATCGTCCGGCTCACCGGCATCTATCATAACCTTCTGCGTGAATGGACGATCGCTTGATCCGGCCGCAGACATATCGGTTCGCTGTGCTGTCTTGCCCTTTGCAGCCGGCCGCCCGGGCGGTGCTGGTGTCTGTCGAAATATCACAATGGAATTAGTTTATTCCTAAAAGATAGCGGTTGAATTGCGCAACGATTTATCATGTTTGTGACCTCAATCTGCATTCTGGGGGTTGAGATGAAGCATTCGTCACCTCGGCGATTGTCCGTACTTGTATCCGTGCTGCGCGTATCTCTCTTCGGTTCAATCGTGCCTTTGCTTGCGACCGAAGCCGCAGCGCAGGCTGTAGCGGAAGACAATCTCGAACTGCCGACGATTGAAATCTCCGGAAACGGTTCAAAGGATCAGGCCGCGACGGAAAACTCCGGCTCCTATGCGGGTAGCAGCTCCGGTGTCGGTTCGAAGTCCAACGCTTCGACCCGCGAGGTGCCTCAGACCATCAGCGTCATGACCCGCCAGCGGCTGGACGACCAGAACCTGACAACCCTTGAGGGTGCGCTGAAGAACATGACCGGCATGAATGTCATGCAGGTCGATGCGGGGCGCGCTGATTTCTATTCACGCGGCCATCACGTCGACACCATCCAGGTGGATGGTGTGACTGCGAATTTGAATAACTTCTTCACGCATCCGGACCTCTATGTCTATGATCGCGTGGAGGTGCTGCGTGGGCCGAATGCGCTGTTCAATGGTGGGGGAAGCCCCAGCGCATCGGTCAATCTCTCGCGCAAGCGGGCGCTGGATTTCTTCCAGATCCAGGGCAGCGGCACGTTCGGCACGTTCGATACGAAGCGTGCAGAATTCGACGTGACCGGCCCGCTGCATCCGTCCAAGCGGATCAGGGCGCGATTCGTCGGTGTCCATGACGACAAGAAGCTGTTTCTTGACAACAGTTTCTATCGGAAGCCGACGGCCTATGGCACCGTCGAGGTCGATTTCACCGAGAACACCACGCTCTCGGTCGGCATGACCTATACCGAACTCGACTATCTGGCCTTCTTCGGCCTTCCGGCCTTTGCCAACGGCCAGTTGCTCAATGTGCCGCGTTCGACTTTCTACGGCGCGGACTGGAGCCGCTGGAAAACCACCACGCTGGATAAATTCGCGGAGGCCGAACACCGGTTCGACAATGGCGGCCGTATCAAGGTGGCCTTCCGCAACATCACCCGCGATTCGGAGGCGATCTATACGACGCCGTCCTCGGCGATCAACCCGGTCACCGGAAACGGAAATCTCAACCGCGTGCGGTTTTCTCCCACTCACGACAACACCACGCTCGATGCGTTCTATACGACGCCGTTCGAGCTGTTCGGGCAGACCCACAACCTGACCATCGGCGCGGATCAGCGGCGCTTCACCTATGATCTTCAGAATGGGTCGGCGCCCGCCATTTCGATGAATGTCTTCAATCCCGTCACGAATGTGCCGTTTCCGAACATCGCCTATGCGGGACGCACGCGGACCGAGCAGAACGAGTCCGGCGCTTATGGGCAACTGCGCGTCAAGCCGCTGCAATGGCTCACGCTGGTCGCCGGCGGCCGCTTCAGTCGCTGGGACAATTACAGCCTCAACAAGAACACCGGCGTGAAGACCAACCTTGCCGAACTGAACGGTATCTTCACCAAGACCTATGGCGCCGTGGTCGATATTCTGCCGCAGGTGTCCCTCTATGCGTCCTATGCGGATATTTTCGTGCCGCAGACGGCCATCATGGCGAATGGCGACCTGCTGCCGCCGCGGACCGGTTCGCAGCGGGAGGCCGGCGTCAAGACCAGCCTGCTCGACGGCCGGCTGATCGGTCATCTCGCCTTCTTCCGCATTCATGATGTCAATCGCTCTCTGGCGGATCCGAGCAACCCCACATTCTCGATTCCGGCCGGCGAGGTGGAGAGCAAGGGATATGAAGCGGAAGTCACCGGCAAGCTCGCGCCGGGATGGGATATCACCGCCGGATATGCCTATACGGAAACCAAGTATCTGCGGGACACCGTTACCAACGAGGGCACCACATTCTCCCGCTCGACGCCGGCGCATAGCTACAACATCTGGACCCGGTACGAGTTTCAGGAGGGTCTGCTGCGCGGCTTCAGCGTTGGCGGCGGCGCCAAGATCGTCAGCTCCTTCTATGCGCAGTCCGGTGCGATCCGCTGGGTGCAGGATGGCTATCAGGTGCTGTCCGCGCAGATCGGCTATAAGTTCACGCCGAATGTCTGGGCGACGCTCACGGCCAACAACCTGCTCGACCAGACCTATTACCAGTGGGTCAACGGTGCCACGAGCGGCAACCGGTATGGCGAGCCGCGCAGCGTTCATCTGAAGGTGAGCGCCAAGTGGTAAGCGCCGGCCGGCCGGACTGACAGGACCAGCGATGCTGGGCACCTTCCGCCAATCGATGACATGGCTGCACACCTGGTGCGGCCTTGTCTTCGGCTGGGTGTTGTTCGCCGTGTTCTTTGCCGGCACCGTCGCGGTGTTCCGGCTCGAGGTCGATTACTGGATGACCCCGGAGCTTCATGGGAAGCTGGAGGGCGCGGCGCCTGTCGCGACGGCGCAGGGCGCGCTGGAGCGTCTTGCGCCCGGTGCGCTGCGCTGGACGATCGATCTGCCGGACGAGCGGGCGGATGTGTTGCGCATCCGTTGGCAGCCGGCGCCGCGGGAACGGCTCCAGAGCCGTTATATCGATGCGGCCGGCAATGAGCTGCCCGTCCGCGACACGCGCGGCGGCACGATGATCTACCGCTTTCATTACGGGTTGCTGCTCGGCCGCACCGGCATGTGGATGGTCGGCGGGCTGGCGATGGTGATGTTCGTGACGCTTCTCACCGGCATCATCATCCATGCCAAGATATTCAAGGAATTCTTCACCTTCCGCCCCGGCCGCGCGCCGCCGCGCGCCTGGCTCGACGCGCATACGGTCAGCAGCGTGATGTCGCTGCCGTTCACGGTGATGATCACCTATACGGGGCTGGTCATCTGGTGGTTCATCTGGATGCCGGGCGGACTGGATCTCGCTTTCGGCGGCGATCGGGCGGGACTGTTCCGCGAGATGGCGCCGCCGGGTTTCGAGGCGGCCAAAGCGTCCGGCCAGCCGGCGTCGCTCGCCGATCTGTCCGGCATCGTCGCCGCTGCGGCGCAGATCGGGGATGGCGATCTTCACGTCGCCACCATCACGGTGTTCAATCCCGGCGATTCCGCTGCGCGGGTGGAACTCGCGCGCGTATCGGACCGCGCGATCTGGGGCGGGAGCGACCGCTTGCGCTTCGATGGCGTCACGGGCAGCTACCTGGATCGGCGCGGCGAAACAGGCCAGCCGGCCTATGTGGCCTTTCGCGCCTTCCGCATTCTCCATGAGATCAAGTTTGCCGCGCCATGGCTGCGCTGGCTGTTTTTCGTCATGAGCGCGGCAAGCTGTGTCGTGATTGCGACGGGAGCCGTTCTTTGGGGCGCAAAAAGGCGCGCGCGTCATCTTCGCGAGTTCGCCAAAGATGAGCCGCAGATGCATTCAGCGCTGGCCTGCTTTGGCGTCGAGGCGCTCAATGCCGGTGTGATCGCCGGCATGTTCACGGCCACATCCGCCTATTTCATGGCGAACCGCATCATTCCTGCCGCAGTGTCGGGCCGTGCGGACATGGAGGTGAATGTATTCTTTCTCGTGTGGTTTGCTTGCGCCGCCATCGCGCTTGCGACGATGCTCGCGCGCCGCCGCGCGATGACGCAAGCCGATGGCGCCCAGCACGTGCTGCGCAGCGTCTGGAGCTTTCAATGGGCCCTGGCCGCCGTCGCGGCGGGGGCGCTTCCATTGGTGGATCAGATCTCCACTGGCGGATTGGTGGACGCCCTCGCGCGCAGGGACCCGGTGTTGCTGTCCTTCCACGCCACGAACCTTGGCCTCGCCTGTGGCCTGATGTTTGCCGCGTGGAAGGCGTCGGGGCTGCCCGGACGGGCGATGCGGTTGAAACGGGCATGAGCGGGAAGCCTTCCACAGCAGCAGGCTCCGGGCTGTCGCATGCGCTGGCGGTCGCGGCGCGCATCGGCGCCGCTGTGCTGATGGGCTATGCCATCACCTATGTCGCGGCCGGCGCGGCTTCGCTGGTGATGCCGCTTCCCCGCACCGAGGCGGTCCTCTGGGCAAGCATCGCGTCATTCATGGTGTATACCGCAGTGGCGATCTATGCATTCGCGGCAGCCAGCGTCCTGCGCATGTGGCGCAATCTTCTGCTCGCGCTGGCCCTGCTGTCGGCCGTGGTCGCATTGGTGCCGGCGTGATTGCGTTGTCGTCCACGCTGTTCGTGCTCGCCGGCCTTGCCCTCGTCAGTCTGGGCATGCAGCGTCATCGTCAGTCGCGGCCGAGACATTGGCAGGGCGCCGGCGTCACGCTCGCCCTGCGCATCGCCGGGGCTGTGCTGATCGCCGTGTCCGCGGCGGTTCCGCTGCGCGCCAACCTACAACTGGGCCTCGTCGAGTGGTCCGGTTATGCAATGATCGCGGGCTTCGCAGTCACCGCGCTGCACAGTTATGCGGAGCGCGCGGTTCCCTGGGCCGGGCTGGCTTCTGGCGTATTGGCGGCCGGCGCTCTGGCGCTGGCCTGAAAGCCGAGACATCGAATTCGGTCTGGTTCACCCAGCGCATTCATCCGGGCAAAGACGCTATTCGGCCTTTCGAAGAAACTCGATAAACACGCGGACCGGACCAGCCAGTTCAACCTCGTGCTTCTGCTCCGGCCGGATGACACCGGGCTTTCCCGGCTCAAGCATGATTTCGCTGGGAGGCTCGTGAATCCGGTACAGCAGCTTGCCCTCCAGCACATGGATCAGGGCCCATGTCCCGGCCTTGGTGCTGTGATCCCGCTGGAGGGCGGCGGGAAGGGTATCCTGGCTGAACTCCGGAGAGCGGCTGTAGGGCGCCAGGCCCGCAGGAAGATCGTTCATGTCTTTTCTCCCGTGATTCTGTGATCTTGACCGTCGAATTCGCCCGGTCCTGTGTCCGCGTCGCCATGATCGCCTCTGTCATCGAGGTGACGCAATCATCATCCATATTGAGGATGTCAGATCGTGCGGGCCGCGCCACGGATGTAATGGTAGCAGATCGCGCGTGACGTGAGCCCGCCCGGGAAACCGTGGCGGGTTTTGCGTCGGGGACCGGCCGCGCGGCGTCTGATCGCTGACCTGCAACAAGATCGAGCATGTGTCCGCCTGAGGGTTGCTGCGGAAATCATGCTCTCCGTGATCAAATAAATTCCTTTGTCCAGCGGATGCCCGATGCCTAGCTTCCAATGAAGCGGCGTATTGACGGACCTTTTTCCGCGCGAGCGCGCGGCGCCTGCTGACAGGCAGCCTGACATGATCTTCGACGTCGAACTTCTCTCCGCAGCGGTCCAGGTCATCATGATCGACCTGGTTCTGGCCGGAGATAACGCAGTCGTTATCGGACTGGCGGTCGCGGGGTTGCCTGCAACCCAGCGGACGCACGCCGTGCTATTCGGCATTCTGACAGCCACCGTTCTGCGCATCGCCTTCGCGCTTGTCGCCGTGGAACTGCTTCAGATCGTCGGCCTTGCCCTTGCCGGAGGCATCCTGCTGCTATGGGTATGCTGGAAGATGTGGCGTGAACTGCGCGTCACGTCCGCAGCCCAGATGAACGCGACCGAGGCCATTCTGGATGTCGACCTGAACGCCGATGGCGTCATCGCCGGCGCGCCGGGCACGAAGACGCTTCGGCAAGCCGTCGGGCAGATTGTCATCGCCGATGTCTCGATGTCGCTCGACAATGTCATCGCGGTGGCTGCGGCGGCGCGCGAGCATCCGGGCGTGCTCGTCTTCGGTCTGACCATATCCATCGCGCTGATGGGCCTTGCCGCGTCGCTGGTCGCGAAGCTCCTGCAAAGCTATCACTGGATTTCCTATATCGGACTTGCCCTGATTCTCTATGTCTCCATCGAGATGATAAGGCGCGGCATCCGCGAGGTGATGCCGATCCTGATGACGGCGTTCGCGTGAACTACGGCGCCTCAGGACTGAACCGACGCGCCTCGCGTTGCCACCAGCGTCCAGCCGCCGGAGCCGACCCAGAGACCGCGCTCGAATGTCCAGATATCCTCGGTGACGTGGTGGACAGCCCGGCGGCCGCCTTCCGCAACGTCCGGCGACAGCTCTATGAACTCACCGACGAAAAGCAGCGATACCTGCATCCAGTTTCGCGCCATCGCGCCATCGACGATCTCCGCTTTGCACAGGCGCAGAAATGCAGCGTTCCGCCGGCTGGATGCCGCCTCGCGGGCGGTGATGGCTTCGAGGAAAGCGTCACACACCTCGCGCGAGACGCGCCGTTGCAGAACCGGCCGGTCACCTGACAGATAAGCCATGATGATCGCTTCATAGGTCTCGCGCGCGGCCGCGAGGAAGTCTTCCGACGTCTCGACGCCGTCGCGCCGGTAGATCTCCCGCAGGACGGATTCCAGGTCCCGTTGCGCCACGGCGGGCGCGTCGTGCTCCGGCTCCGGCGGCTGCCGATGCGCCTTGGCGAGTTCCTGCGCAGACAGAAACTCAAGCCATTGATACATCCACCAATAGAACCAGGCGGACCACAGAACCAGCGCCACGCCTGAAGCATCGAGTTCCTGAAGCATGACCGATCTCCTGTTGCCGCCTCGCGTCTCGTCGGCGCTGAAATCCGGTTTCGTCAGCGGCGGCGATCCATCGGTCTAGACAATCCGGGGCAGCGTTTCGAACTGATGGAACGGCGGCGGCGAGGTCAGCGTCCACTCCAGCGTCGTGGCGCCTTCGCCCCAGGGGTTGTTGCCGGCTGGCCGCCTGCGCAGCATCGCTTCGGCGATGGTCACGAAGAAGAAGGCGAAGCCGACCGCCGCGATATACGAGCCGATGGAGGACACGAAGTTCCAGCCGGCGAAGGCGTCCGGATAGTCCGCATAGCGGCGCGGCATGCCGGCGAGCCCCAGGAAGTGATGGGGGAAAAACACCAGGTTGACGCCGATGAACATCAGCGTGAAATGCACGCGGCCGAGCCACTCGTTATAGAGATAGCCGGACATCTTCGGGAACCAGTAGTAGAAGCCCGCGAAGATGCCGAACACGGCGCCCAGCGACAGCACGTAATGAAAATGCGCGATGACATAATAAGTGTCGTGCAGCGCATAATCGATTCCCGGGCCGGCGAGCACGACGCCGGTCACGCCGCCGATCGTGAACAGGATGACGAAGCCGATGGCCCACAGCATCGGGACGCTGAAGCGGATCGAGCCGCCCCACATCGTTGCGACCCATGAGAAGACCTTGATGCCGGTGGGAACCGCGATGATCATCGACGCCATCGCAAAATACATCTGCGCGCCCGCCGACATGCCGACCGTATACATATGGTGGGCCCAGACGATGAAGCCGATGAAGCCGATCGCGACCATCGCATAAGCCATGCCGAGATAGCCGAAGATCGGCTTGCGCGAAAACGTCGCGATGACATGGCTGACGATGCCGAAGGCCGGCAGGATCATGATGTAGACTTCGGGATGGCCGAAGAACCAGAACAGGTGCTGGTAGAGGATCGGGTCGCCGCCGGCCTGCGCCTCGAAGAAAGCCGTTCCGAAATTGCGGTCGGTCAGCAGCATGGTGATGGCGCCGGCGAGAACCGGGAGGGAGAGCAGCAGCATAAAAGCTGTCACGAGCATGCCCCAGGCGAACAGCGGCATCTTGTGCAGGGTCATGCCCGGCGCGCGCATGTTGAAGATCGTCGTGATGAAGTTGATGGCCCCGAGGATCGAGGACGCGCCGGAGAGATGGACGGAGAGGATGACGAAATCCACCGCCGGCCCCGGCTGGCCGGCGCCGGAGAGCGGGGGATAGAGCGTCCAGCCGCCGCCATGGCCGGTGGAGCCGGTCGCGCCTTCCATGAAGAGGGAGATGACGAACAGCAGGAACGAAGCGACCAGCAGCCAGAACGAGATGTTGTTCATGCGCGGAAACGCCATGTCCGGCGCGCCGATCATCAGCGGAACGAGCCAGTTTCCGAAGCCGCCGATCAGCGCAGGCATGATGACGAAAAAGATCATCACCAGGCCATGGGCGCTGACCAGGGCGTTGAACAACGACGGATCGGCGAAGAACTGCAAGCCGGGCGCTTGCAGCTCCATGCGGATGGCGACCGACAGCGCGGTTCCGACGATGCCGGCCAGGCTGGCGAAGATCAGATAGAGCGTGCCGATATCCTTGTGGTTGGTCGAATAGAACCAGCGTCTCACAAACGGCGGCTTCTCGGCATGGTGAACTGCCGCGTCGGTCATCTTATCCTCCCGGAACCACTGCAAGGGGGCGGTGGGTGATGGTTTTCGAAAGTGGCTTGCGGCGCGCGGGGTCTGCTTCGCCGGCCTTTGCGGGGTCGGATCCGGCGTCGGCTTTCGCGGCGCGGCTGCGGTCGAACAGAACGATTTCGCTCAGGACGGAAAGAGCGATCTCCTCCGGCGTCCGCGCCTTGATCTCGATGCCGGCGGGCGCGCGAATCCGCGCAAGCGCCGGCCGGTCGAAGCCGGCCTGCTGGAGGTAGGACCGGATCAGGCCCGCGCGCTTGCGGCTCGCGACCAGCCCGATATAGCCCACCTCCGTTCCGAGCAGGCGCTGAAGCGACTGATGGTCGCCGCGGTGCTGCGTCGCCACCACGACGAAATCCTCCGCCGCCGGCGTCAGCTTTTCATAAGCGGCATCGTCGGTGAAAACCTCCGAGGCGTCCGGAAAGCGCTCCGGCGAAGCCATGGTGTCATCGACGATGACATCGAAGGCCATGAACGCGCCGAGCCGGCTGAGGCTTTCCGCCACGCGGCCATGGCCGAGAATCCAGAGGCGCGGCCGCGGGATGTAGGGCTCGACATAGATCTTCATGGCGCCGCCGCAGGGCATGCCCGCGCCGAGTACCTCGTCGTCGAGATCCACCGCGAGGGTTTGCGGTGTTCCGGTGTCGAGGCATTCGAGGGCGGCATGGGCGACGGTCGATTCCGCACAGCCGCCGCCGACCCATCCGGCCATCACGGCGCCTTCGGCATCGAGAACGGCCTTGTCCCCCGCATGCGCGGAGGTCGATCCGGTGGCCTCGATGACGATGGCAAGGGCGTATCGCTGGCGGGCCGCCGCCAGTTCCGCGGCGATGCGCAGCACATCGGCCTTTTCGGAATCCGGATGGGGCTTGGTCATCGCGTCGTTCACCTCCGCCTTGCTGGGTGCAGCGGGCAGCGATGGTCTCGCTGCGGCGGGCTGTCGTGCCGCAGTGTCGCGCGCTTTAAGAGTGCAAACAAATGAAATTAACGAGTATATTGATGCAATAATTTTGCTGAATCGGAAGCCGGAGACACCCGCTATGGATATCGAGCTTGCGCGGACCTTTCTGGAGATCGTCAGGACGCGCAGCTTCGTGCGCGCGGCAGAACAACTGAATGTGAGCCAGACGACCGTGAGCGCCCGGATCCGCAGCCTTGAGGAGCGGCTCGGCCGGCCGCTGTTCATCCGCAACAAGAACGGTGCGTCGCTGACGCCGGCGGGCGAGCAGTTCCTGCGCTATGCGCCGATGTTCGTGCAGCTATGGCAGCGCGCGCGCCATCAGGTCGCCGTGCCGCCGGGGCGGCGCGCGGTGCTCACGATCGGCGGAGAGCTGAGCCTCTGGCATCCCTGGATGATCGAGTGGCTGCACTGGATGCGCAAGGCCGCGCCCGATGTCGCGTTGCGGGTCCAGGTCGATGTACCCGAGAGCCTGGCCAGCCAGGTCTCGACCGGCGCGCTGGACGTCGCCGTCATGTATGCGCCGCAATACCGTCCCGGCGCGCGGGTCGAACTGCTGCTGGAGGAGAAGCTGGTGCTCGTAACGACCGATCCGGACGCCAGAGGGATTGAGCCGGACACCTATGTCTATGTCGATTGGGGGGCGGACTTCGCGCATCATCACGAACTGAGCTTTCCGGAAGATAACAATCCGGGGCTCTATGTCGGCCTCGGTCCGCTGGCGCTGACCTACATCCTCGATGCCGGCGGTTCGGGCTATTTCCGCCAGCGCGTGGTGGAGCCTTATATCGCTGCCGGGAAGTTGCATCTGGTCGCGGGCGCGCCGAGCTTCTTCTATCCGATTTATGCCATGTGCTCCGCGCAGGCCGACGATGAGTTGATGACGCTCGCGCTCGCGGGGCTTCGCCAGCTTGCCGTGGGCGCTACGCTTGGCTCGAACGGCTATCGCATGTCTCCATGAATGCGCGGCTCATAAGGCAGATCCCGCCGCTGCCTGCACCGCCACCGCCTTTGCCGGCGCCGCGAACCGAATTTAGAAGGCTTGCGTGATGCGCACGGCGACCCGCAACCTATTAAATATCAAGCTCGACTTCGAGCTAAATATATGATGATTCTCAGATAACAGTTCCACTATGCGGAGCTAGGGGGTAGCAATGTCGCAGCAAGTTTTGCTGCTGTGTAGTCGCAGGCCGATCATCTCCGAATTTGATATCCTCGCGAAGACCTTTGTTGAGGTCGGGATAACGCCAATATTCGTTTGTGTGCGCCCAGGCTCTAGTAAATTTCTTCAAGGACTGACGTGCGATAGCGAAATTGTTGACCTTACCCGAAAGGAACACCTGACTGGCGATGAGCAGCTTCTGCATATAGCCTTCGGCATGTTGCGGGTTGCCTCGCGCGCTGCCGCACGGCTTAGGTTGCGAACGTTGTCCGACTTCATGGCGACCTACGAGGCGGTTCAGCAAGGGCGATGGATGTGTCGTCGCTATTTGCGGATCAATCCAAACATCGCAGCCGTTCTTATCGCAGATGACCGGGATATTCGGCAGGATGCCGGATTCATCAAGTCGGCTGGCGAAGCTGGCATTCCGTCGATTGTTGTCCAGTTTGGCAGGGCGGACGCTTCAGCCGATTTACGCCGTCGCATGAACGACCCGAATTTCAAAGGGTCCGGTGCGATTAGATCGGCTATTTTTGCAGAAAAAGATCTTAGAAATGACCCCGTGAATGAGCGGGTTAGCTTCCTGTCATTTGGCGAGCATCTTGCTATGAGTCTCGCGGGTGCACCGCTTTCGGCGCCGTGGTCTTATGGTGGAGGCAACGCCAATTATGTAGCGGCGATCGACGCTGCCGAAGCACAAAAGATGCTTGATGCCGGCGTGGATGAATCCAAAGTGTTTATTTCCGGACAGCCAAGCTATGACCAACTGTGGTCATCCAGAAGTCGATCTCAGGAAATTCGCGATCATCTATATGCGGAGCACGGATTTGATCGCGCCCAACAATTAGTTATTTGCGCTCTTCCCGTTCTGGGAGAACACGGAATGTCTGCGCAGCCTGACCAGCTCCTTGATAGCGAGGTAATCTTCAGGCGCCTCAAGGAGGTCAGCAGTAACGTCTTGATTAGTTTACACCCAAGACAGCGTCTCGAAGATTACGTGCATCTGGCCGAAAGTGCCGGAGTTTCCATAGCGCGCCAGCCGCTTCGTGAGATTGTGGTTGCCGCAGATCTTTTCGTCGCATACTCGACAACCCTGCAATGGGCGTCTTTGCTGTCGATTCCAGCTATCGCGCTCGAACACTACAATCTCGGCTATCTGCTGTTCGATAATCTGCCCGGAGTTCACGTCAATACTGATATTGACGAGTTGCCTGGTCTCGCCCGGTCGTTGATGCTGAATGATCGCGGTGATCGCAATGACAGCACAGTTCTCGATGGCCAATCGTGTCGACGAATTGTCGATCTTTGCATTCGGATTAATTAGCGTGGCAAGGTTTGTCGGTTTGATTACGGCGCGCGGCGGGTCGAAAGGGCTGCCGGGCAAGAACATCGCCAATGTGGGTGGCCAGCCGCTTATTGCGTGGACCATAAAAGCTGCGCTGGGCAGCAGATACCTGAAGAGAACGATCGTCTCTACCGACTCCGACGAAATCGCCGATGTGGCCAAACAGTTTGGCGCGGAAGTGCCATTTATGAGGCCTGCCGATCTCGCCCAGGATAGCTCGCCGCACTCTGATGTGATTAGGCACGCCATTCTTTGGTTGGAGAAGGACGAAGGCCGCATGCCTGACTATATCGTTTTACTCCAGCCGACATCGCCATTTCGAACAGCGTTAGATATTGATGAAGCCTGCGCTATTGCCGAGCGTGACGATGCCGATAGTGTCGTCGGGGTGTCCGCGCAGAAAAGTCATCCCTATTGGACCAAAACCATGAAAGCGAACGGGCTTTTGAGTGATTTCATGCAATTGCCTCATCACTCAGAATACTGGCAGCGGCAAAAACTGCCACCTGCCTATGTGATCAATGGTGTGATTTATGTAATTCGATGTTCGCATTTCATGCGAGAAGCAACTTATTTCACGAATAAGACATTCGGCTACGTGGTTCCACCCGAACGCTCCTTGGATATCGATACGGCGTGGGATCTGAAGCTTGCAGATTTGCTGCTGAATGAGATCGTCTTGAAGGGCAAATAAGAATTGCGCACGGCCTTTCTCATGTGCATTCCCGTCCGAATCAGTTCAATGATGAGCTTACGTTCCATAGTTGTTTTTGCCACGATCATCGTTGTTTCTCTGGCAGGAGCGCTGGCGCCGAGTTACCTCAGTAGTCACTTGCCGGACCCGCCGGCTCAGAACCTAGATGAATATCAGCTTGCGCGGAGGTATGCCGGCCAGTTGCTGTCCGGTGGTGACGACGGTCTTGTTGCGATCGGGCATGAGCGCGCTATTAAGGCGGCGATCGCATTGGTCTCCAGGGGTGATTGCTTTCTAATCGGCTCCAGCCGCATCATGACGATTGAGCCTTCTTCATTGTCGAAGATAGCTACAGAATGCAGTGCGGCAGGATATAATCTGGGCGTCTCTGGTGGCGGCCTCGAAGACGCGATCACATTCGCAGGCCTGATCGCCGGAGCAAAATCAGTCTTTTTTGGTATCGATCATTGGACGTTTAGATACGGTGCTGACGATCGCTTTATGGAATTAAGCTCGGCATATCACGCCGCACGCTGCCGCTTTCGAATTTCTGACTGCGAAGGCAGCAAGTCTTTACGGCGCATCTGGAGCAGCTTGCAAAATGCCGGTGGGGTGGGGCGCGAAAAATTTCGGCCGGCGTCCAATAGGACGGAAGCCCAAGCGAGCACAAGGAAAGATGGCAGTCATGATTACTCCCAGCAGTATCGCCATGCGATGCAAAAGCATTGGGATGCTGCTCATCTGACATATAAGCTGGCGGCGCCAGGAATATCCGCCCGCGCCGTGGAAGATTTCATGCGCATGGTGCGTGCTTTGCGCCAGGACGGCATGAACGTGTATTTTCTTTTTGTGCCTTATCATCCCAGGGCGGCTGCCTGCGAGAGCATTGAGCTTTGTCTCGCCTTGGCAGAGGTTGAGAAGACCGGAAAGGATATCGCTGCCGCCTCTGGCGTGGCTTGGTGCGGTTCTTTTCGCTCCACTCTTAATGAGGACGATTTCATCAGCGATATATTTGCTGATCCCGAGCGATTGATTTTCACAAAGGAGAGCTGCAATTGATTGGCTCTTTCCGTTTTATGCTGGCTATCTTTGTTGTCATCTCGCACACCCGTGGTTATCCGTTCGAGAGGCTTCCCGATCCAGCGCTTAGTGCTATCGTTGCATTCTTCTTTCTGTCTGGCTTCCTGATGCCCGCAACTCTGGAGCGCAACTACGCGGGTGCTACACTCGCGAGCAAGAGTTTGCGGTATCTTGCAAATCGAGTACTGCGCATATACCCGACATATTTTTTTGCTCTAATTCTCTTTGCTGCGGCACTCTCGTTTAATTCCGCCGCTCGGGAGATGTATTATTTTGATGCGAGGAGCATCTTACAGAACGTTCTTCTTCTGGGTTTAAATCAGAACGAGTTCTGGGGGCACAGCCAGCGCTTTATCGGCCCGGCCTGGACGCTCGATGTCGAGATGCAATATTATCTCATCGTTCCTATTCTGGTTCTGCTTGCTCGGATCGCCCCGCGCTTCATATTCTCCGCCTCTGCGCCGGTCTGTCTAGGGGCGCTTTACATTCTTGCTTTTCCAACTGGCCGCGATGCGCTGGATCGTTCTCTGATCCCATGGGCTCCTTTCTTCATGGCTGGGTTTGCTAGTTATTGGTACCGATCGGCGCTGTCATCATGCGTTAATCCGTTTTTCCTTGCAGGTGCAGGCATTCTTCTAACTGGAACGTCTGTCGCTCTTGCTTTTGTGAGTCTGCCAGCCTCTCATTGGGTCTTGGCGGTAGCGCTGATGGTGTGGGCGCTGTGGATCTTGCTGAAGGAGCAGCATTCGTCAGAATGGGACGTGTTGCTCGGCAATCTCTCCTATCCAGTTTTTATTCTTCACGCCGCCGTCAATACATCAGGGGTGCCGGATGCCATTGCGAATGCGCTCTGGCCCGGTTCGGTCTTGATGCTTGCGCTTGCAACGTTGATTTTGACAATCCCACTATCCGTGCTTGCTGAACTGATCATTTCGAGGCCGATTGATCGTCTGCGCCGAATGCTGAGAGGCTCTCAGCGGGGGGCTAGACGTGAGTCGGTATCCGTCATGACAGATGTGCACAGGGAGAAGCCGAAATTGATTGGCGCAATTGAAAATAAGCTAGCGCCACTAGAGTAATTTCAGGCAACCGACGACGTCAGCGTGCTCGCAAATGCGTCGGAACGAAAAGTGCCAGAGGGTTGACGCAAGCGATCGATTCGCCGGGGACTATGAGACTTTCATTGCAGCGCGAGCACGGCATATCCATAGCGCAATGATGCGCCTGTGCCGTGGCGAGACGCTGGATCAGCCACAGCTTTCGTCGTGAACACTTGCTCCGTCCGTCGGCTGCGAAGTTGCCGTTCGACGGGAACGCATCACCGGATGCGCGTGGAGGATGGTGATTATCGGTTCGGGGGACGGGCAGATGGTATTGAAACAGTACTCTCGCCACGCTGATCGCAAGGCCGGCGGACAGGATATTCCGCCAGCCATCAAAGCCGACCGGAACAAGAACAGAACTGTAAAGCCCTGAAAACTGAAACCCAAGATCGATGGAAATCCTGATCAAGAGAGATCCACATCAAGGGGAATCAAGAGGATAGCGATGCAGAAAGGTAGTGGAGGCTTCTGTTGCCAGGTGCCTCCGAACCCCGCCTGCCGGAGCTTAACCCGTCAGGGCTTTAAGTTCGATTCCTCAAACCGCGTTACGCAGCCTGAGCAACCGGAGCATAGTTGTCATTCGCAACTACACGTATGGCCCGATATCGGTGGTACCATGCCGAGCAAAAGTCCGCCCTTTACACCCTCGTCGATCCTATTTCGCCCCCGCCGGAACCCGTCCGTGACGGGCTCTGGTGGAGGCGCCGGGTACCGCCCCCGGGTCCGAATGGCTTATTTCGACGGCCGTTTATCGCCATAGCCGGCTCGAGGCCGGCATCCCGAATATAGGCGGGACTTCTCCAGGATAAAAGGGGCGACGTGAAGCGGCAGGGCGGGGTGGCCGAAAGGAATGAATGCCGCTCGGCTTTACCGGCGGCAGCCGCGGCGTTTCGCATCCGAGCGCGAAAAATGCCCCATTGTCTCCAGACTGTCGGTCTGGTCTGATCCGCTTCCTTTGCGCCAGCCCATACCTGTGGTATCGGCTGTCGCACAGGTGGAAGCCCCATGGGAACAATTGGGGTGGGGAACAGAGAGATGTCAGACAGGATCGAGGAGCCGCAGGGCGCCCGCGGCCGTATCCGCAATGCCCAGGATTTCTGGGGCGGCGTTGTCCTGATCGGCCTTGCGCTGATCGCATTCTACGCATCGTGGGATCTGCCCGGCATGCGCGGCTTCAGCTTCGGCCCGGGCACGACGCCGCGGCTGTTCGCCGGGTTGCTCATGCTGCTGGGCGTCGTGATTGCAGCGATCGGCTTGACCACCGACGGCCCAGCGATGCCGCGTTTCGCCATTCGCGGCCCGCTGCTGGTGACCTCGGCGATCCTGTTGTTCGCTCTCATGATCCGCCCGCTTGGCCTGGTGGTCTCCTCCTTCCTCATGTTCATGTTCGCAGCGTCGGGATCGTCGGAAACCCGCTGGATCGAGACCACCCTCGCGGCGATCGCGCTGACCGCGTTCTGCACGATTCTGTTCGTCTATCTCCTCGGGCTGCCGTTCCAGCTCTGGCCGCGGTTCACCATCGGCGGCACGACGATCGCTTTTTGAACAGCGCCTACCTGACATCGCGGAGCGATCATGTTCGATCTCATTAACAATCTTGCGCTCGGCTTTTCGGTCGCATTCTCGGCGCAGAATCTGTTCTTTTGCCTCGTCGGCGCGCTGGTGGGAACGCTGGTCGGCGTGCTGCCCGGCGTCGGCACCGTGGCGACCATCGCCATGCTGCTGCCGATCACCTTCGGTCTGCCGCCGGTCGGCGCGCTCATCATGCTCGCCGGCATCTATTACGGCGCTCAGTATGGTGGCTCCACGACTTCCATCCTCGTGAATATTCCCGGCGAGGCGACCTCGGTCGTCACCACGCTGGACGGTTTCCAGATGGCCAAGCAGGGCCGCGCCGGCAAGGCGCTGGCCATGGCGGCGATCGGCTCCTTTATCGCCGGCTGTTTTGCCACCATCCTGGTCGCTGCTCTCGGCGCGCCGCTCACCTCCGTCGCGCTGCTGTTCGGGCCGACCGAATATTTCTCCCTCATGGTGCTGGGCCTGATTTTCGCGGTGGTGCTGGCGAAGGGCTCGGTGGTGAAGGCGCTGGCGATGATCGCCTTCGGCCTGCTGCTCGCCGTGGTGGGGTCGGACCTCGAGACCGGTGCCGGCCGCATGACCTTCGACCTGCCGGAACTGGCGGACGGTATCGGCTTCGCCAATGTCGCGATGGGTGTGTTCGGCTTCGCCGAGATCATCCGCAATCTGGAGGGGAGCTCCGAGGACCGGCAGCTCGTGCAAGGCAAGATCACCGGCCTGATGCCGACCTGGGATGACCTCAAGAGCTGCTTCGGCGCGATCGCACGCGGCACCGGCATCGGCTCGCTGCTTGGCATCCTGCCGGGCGGCGGCGCGGTGATCGCGTCCTTCGCCGCCTATACCTTCGAGAAGAAGATGTCCAAGGACCCGTCGCAGTTCGGTCGCGGCGCGATCCAGGGCGTGGCTGCGCCGGAAAGCGCCAACAACGCCGCCGCGCAGACGTCCTTCATTCCGCTGCTCACTCTCGGCATTCCGCCGAATGCGGTGATGGCGCTGATGGTCGGCGCGATGACCATTCATGGCATCGTGCCCGGCCCGCAGGTGATGACCAAGCAGCCGGACCTGTTCTGGGGCATGATCGCCTCGATGTGGCTTGGCAACCTGATGCTGGTCGTCATCAACCTGCCGCTGGTCGGCATCTGGGTGCAGCTCCTGCGGGTGCCGTACCGGCTGATGTATCCGTCCATTCTCGTGTTCTGCTGCATTGGCATCTATTCCATCAACAACTCGCCATGGGATGTGGTGATGGCCGGCGTCTTCGGGCTGGTGGGCTACTGGCTCATCAAGCACGACTTCGAGCCCGCGCCGATGCTGCTCGGCTTCGTGCTCGGCCCGCTGATGGAGGAGAATCTCCGCCGCGCCATGCTGATCTCGCGCGGCAGCGCCGCCGTGTTCTTCACGCGGCCGATCTCCGCGGTGTTGCTGGCGATCTCGGCCCTTCTGCTGATCGTCGCTGTGCTGCCGATGATCCGCAAGCGGCGCGAGGAAGTCTTCGTCGAAGAGAGTTGAGCCCGGCCTGTCGCCTTGCGAAAGTTCGAAAGCCTGGCGGCGTGCCGCCAGGCTTTTTCTTTGCGCGCGCATCGCCGCGCAGCCATTGCCCTAGACTTTAGGTGTAACCGTCCATCCTGCCGCATGTGGCGGGTTGTCGCGCGGGGTTTTTCCGGCATAGTAGGCGCGCGGACACAAGATCCGCGCCAAAGGGAGAAGCGTCATGAAGTGGAGCGGTGTGATTTTATCTGGCCTGGTTGCCGCCGGACTGACGGCGGCCCCGGCCGCCGCCCAGGAATATCCCGCGCGTAATATTACCCTGATCGTGCCTTTTGCGGCCGGCGGCCCGACCGACGTGATCTCCCGCATCGTTGGCGACCACATGTCCCGGACGCTGGGGCAGACCATCGTGATCGAGAATGTCGTCGGCGCGGGCGGGACGACCGCGGCCACCCGCGCGGCGCGGGCGCAGCCGGATGGCTATACGCTCATCACCGGCCACATGGGCACCCATGCGGCCTCGGTCGGGCTCTATCCGAATCTCGCCTATCACCCGGCCAAGGATTTCGAGCCGGTCGGCCTTGCCGCCGGCACCCCGATCCTGATCCTGGCCAAGAAGGATCTGCCGGCAAAAGACCTGAAGGAATTCATCGCTTACGTGAAGGCCAACGAGAACAAGCTCAATCAGGCTCATGCCGGTGTCGGTTCGGTCTCGCACACCACATGCATCCTGCTGAATTCGCAGATCGGCGTGAAGCCGGTGACTGTGCCCTTCAACGGCACCGGACCGGCGATGAATGCGCTGATCGGCGGGCAGGTCGATTACATGTGCGACCAGATCGTCAACGCCGTGCCGCAGATTCAGGGCGGCACCATCAAGACCTATGGCATCGCCACCGCCGAGCGGAACCCGGCTCTGCCGGACGTGCCGACGACGAAGGAGGCGGGCCTGCCGCAATACGAGGTCTCCGCCTGGAATGCCATCTTCGCGCCGAAGGGCACGCCGAAGCCGGTCGTGGACAAGCTGGCCGCCGCGCTGGACAAGGCGCTGGACGATCCGGCGGTGCGCAAGCGGTTGCTCGATCTCGGCAGCGACATCCCCGGTGCCGATCGCCGCGGTCCGGCCGCTCTTGGCAAGCTGGTCAGTAGCGAGATCGACCGTTGGACCCCGATCCTGAAGGATTCGGCGATCAAATAGGACAGGCCGGCCGGCCTGAACTGGCGACCAGCGCAGCGGACCGTCAGGGATGGCGGTCCGCTTTTTGTCGTTCGTTCCGGTCCTGACGGTGGCGTTGCGGTTTCTCGCGCGCCGAAAAGACAGCCCAAGGAGTGCTGCGGGAGAAAAGCGGGGACGCGAGGGCCTTCCGGCCTCCCAATCGACCGGCCGGCCCGCTATCTTCGAGGTTCGGAATCGCGAATCCTGCGCATTCCGGCGAGGCCCGTGACCCATGCGCCAATATCACGATCTGCTCGACCGCATCCTCAAGGACGGCGCCGAAAAGCACGACCGCACCGGCACCGGCACCCGTTCGGTATTCGGACACCAGATGCGTTTCGACCTCGCGGACGGTTTTCCGCTCGTCACGACCAAGAAGCTGCATCTGCGCTCGATCGTCCATGAATTGCTCTGGTTCCTGAAGGGCGACACCAACGTCGCCTATCTGCGTGAGAACGGCGTCACGATCTGGGACGAATGGGCGGATGCGAACGGCGACCTCGGCCCGGTCTATGGCCACCAATGGCGCTCCTGGCCGGCGCGCGACGGTGGCGCCATCGACCAGATCGCGCAGGTGGTCGAGGCGATCCGGCGGAATCCGGACTCGCGGCGGCTCATCGTCACCGCCTGGAATCCGGCGGATGTGGACCGCATGGCGCTGCCGCCGTGCCACTGCCTGTTCCAGTTTTATGTCGCCAACGGCCGGCTGTCCTGCCAGCTCTATCAGCGCTCCGCCGATGTGTTTCTCGGCGTGCCGTTCAACATCGCATCCTATGCGCTGCTGACGCTGATGGTGGCGCAGGTCACGGGCCTTGCGCCGGGCGAATTCATCCACACGCTGGGCGATGCGCATCTCTATCTCAATCATGTCGAGCAGGCCGAACTACAACTCACCCGCGCGCTGCGGCCCCTGCCGAAGCTGAAGCTGAACCCGGAGGTGCGGGACCTGTTCGCCTTCCGTTACGAAGACATCGCAGTGGAAGGCTATGATCCGCACCCGCCGATCAAGGCGCAGGTGGCGGTTTGAGCGGCCCGTCCGGGCGTCCGGCCGGGCATCCAGCCCTGTCCGGAGAGGGAATGCCGACGCTCTCCTTCGTGGTGGCCGTGGCCGAAAACGGGGTGATGGGACGTGACGGCCAATTGCCCTTTCGCCTGAAGTCGGACCTGAAGCATTTCAAGGCGGAGACGCTGGGCAAGCCCGTTGTGATGGGGCGCAAGACCTATGAGTCCATCGGCAGGCCGCTGCCCGGCCGGACCAATATCGTCGTGACGCGGGACGCGGCCTTCGGCGCGCCGGGGATCGTGGTCGCGACCTCCCTTGCGGCTGCCCTCGATACCGCCCGCGGCGACGCGTTTCGGCGCGGCGTTGCGGATATCGCCATCATCGGCGGGGCGGAAATATACCGGCAACTGCTTCCGGTGGCGGACCGGCTGGTGGTCACCCATGTCGCGCTGGAGACCACGGGCGAGACGATTTTTCCGCCAATAGACCCGGCGGTCTGGGAGGTGGCGGAGCGGCGCGAACACACCGCCGGAGCGGAGGACGACGCCGATTTCGCGATTGTGACCTATCTGCGGCGCGACCGTTCTGTGCTGGAAACTGATGGCAATTGAGGCAGATAGCCGTTGCGGCGCGATGCCACGGCGGCGCGCGGCGCGTTGTAACGTGTCCACGGCTCGCCTATAACGCCGCCAAGTTATGGACAATCGGCCGGACCTTCAGGATTCTCCGGCGGCAGGGAGTGTGTGCATGTCTTGGAGCAATCAGGGCGGCGGAGGCGGCCCCTGGGGGCCGGGGCCGAAGGGCCCGTGGGGCGGGGGCGGCGGCGGTGGGCCGCAGCCTTCCGGCTCGACGCCGCCGGATCTGGAGGAACTCCTGCGCCGCAGCCAGGACAGGCTGCGCACCGTGTTCCCGGGCGGTGGCCTGGGTGGCAAGGGCATCGTGCTGCTGGTGCTTGCGGGTCTCGTCGTCTGGGGCCTGTCCGGCTTCTTTCGTGTTCAGCCCGACGAGCTTGGTGTCGTGCTGCGTTTCGGCAAGCACGTCCGCGAGGCCCAGCCGGGCCTGAACTATCATCTGCCCTATCCGATCGAGACCGCGCTGACACCGAAGGTCACGCGCGTCAACCGCATCGATATCGGCATGCGCATCGAAGATGATCTGCGCCGCGGCACCACCATGCGGGATGTGCCGCAGGAAAGCCTGATGCTGACGGGCGACGAAAACATCGTCGATGTCGACTTCTCGGTGTTCTGGGTGATCCGCACCGATGCCGTGCGGGACTTCCTGTTCAACATCCAGCAGCCGGAAGTGACCGTGAAAGCCGTGGCGGAGAGCGCCATGCGCGAGATCATCGGCCGCTCCAACATCCAGCCGATCCTCACCGGCGCGCGGCAGAATATCGAGACCGCCGTGCATGACCTGATGCAGCGGACGCTCAACGAATACGGCGCCGGCGTGCAGATCACCCAGGTGCAGTTGCAGAAGGTCGATCCGCCGTCCCAGGTCATCGACGCCTTCCGCGACGTGCAGGCCGCCCGTGCGGACCAGGAGCGCGCGCAGAACGAGGGGCAGACCTACGCCAACAGGGTCGTGCCGGAAGCGCGCGGCCGCGCTGCGCAGATCACTCAGAATGCGGAAGCATATCGCGAACAGACCGTGGCGGAAGCCACCGGCCAGACCTCGCGCTTCCTTCAGATCTATGAGCAATACGCCAAGGCGCCGGATGTGACGCGCCAGCGCATGTATCTCGAAACCATGGAGCGGCTGTTGAGCGGCACCGACAAGATTATTCTCGACGCGCCGACCGGCAGTGGCGGCGTGGTGCCCTATCTTCCGCTCAATGAGTTGCCGCGCCGTCCGCAGCAACAGCCGCCGGCCGGCCAGCCCGCTGCGCCGACGCAGGCCCAGCCGCTGATGGGAGGCACGCGATGAGAGCCAATTTCATCGGCGGCGTTCTCGCCGTCATCGCGATTGTCGCACTGATCGTCGGTTATTCCGCGATCTTCACCGTATATGAAACCCGGCAGGCGCTGGTCGTCCGTCTCGGCGAGCCGATCAAAGTCGTCACGGAGCCGGGGCTGAATTTCAAGGTGCCGCTGATCGACACGGTCATCTATGTCGACAAGCGCATTCTCGATCTCGAAAACGCGGCGCAGGAGGTCATCGCTTCCGACCAGAAGCGTCTCGTCGTCGATGCTTTCGCGCGTTACCGGATCATCGATCCGCTGCGCTTCTATCAGACCGTGGGCTCCATCGAGGGGGCCAATTCGCGGCTCGCGACCCTGCTCAACTCGGCGCTGCGCCGCGTGCTCGGCGAGAATTCGGCGACGACGGTGGTGCGGGATGAGCGCCAGGTGCTGATGGGTCGCGTCCGCGACCAGCTCGATCGGGAGGCCGAGGCTTTCGGCATCGATGTCGTGGACGTTCGCATCCGCCGCGCCGATCTGCCGGAGCAGAACAGCCAGGCGGTGTATCAGCGGATGCAGACCGAGCGTCAGCGCGAGGCGGCGGAGTTCCGCGCCCAGGGCGTCCAGCGCGCGCAGGAGATCCGCTCCCGCGCCGATCGCGACGTGACGGTGCTGCTGGCGGAGGCCACGTCCCAGGCTGAAAAGACCCGCGGTGAGGGCGACGGCGAGCGCAATCGCATCTTTGCCGACGCCTTCAATAAGGACCCCGCCTTCTTCGCTTTCTATCGCTCGATGCAGGCGTATGAAGCGGGTCTCAAGGCCAACGACACGCGTTTCGTGCTGAAGCCGGATTCGGAGTTCTTCCGTTTCTTCACGGACCCGACAGGCACGCGGCCCGCGGCGCAGGCGCCGCGCTGATGCGGGGCTGACGGCCCGCGCGTGGCGGGCCATGAGGACAAGGAAGGCCCGGTCGCTCCGGGCCTTCCGTTTCAGGCGGCCGGGGTTGAGCAGCCGGGCATGAATGCGCGACGGGGGTGAGGCGGTGTCCGATTTCGTCGTTGCGCTCGGCCTGGTCCTGGCTATTGAAGGGCTTCTGTTCGCGGCGTGGCCGGGCGCTGCGAAACGCGCTTTCGCCCATGTTCTGGAAACGCCGGAGGCGAGCCTCCGGCTGGTCGGTATCGTTTCGGCGGCAATAGGCGTGGCGGTCGTCTGGTTCATTCGGGGCTGAGGCGTCCCGAAATGCCCGTGCAAAGAGAGCCACGTTATTCGTCCGACGTTTTTCCGCCGGATTTGGTAAGCTAGCTGCAACGAGCCATAGCGGGAGCCAGAATTTCATGGACGGCACATCGGTCCAGCTTCGTCACTCATTGCGGCGTTCGGGCGCTGCGGCGGCTGCGGCCGTCGCGATCCTGATGGCCGCGTCGGCCGTGCCGGCGCTGGCGCGGGGACCGGAAGCCGTCGCCGATGTCGCCGAAAAGGTCATTGACGCGGTCGTGAATATTTCGACCTCCCAGACCGTCGAGGCGAGGCGGGGCGGCATGCCGCGCATGCCGAACGATCCGCAGCTCGACGAGCTGTTCCGCGAGTTCTTCAATCGCGGCGCGCCGGGCGGCGGCGAGCAGCCGGGCGGCGATAACCGGCCCAACAATTCCCGGCGGGTCAATTCGCTGGGCTCGGGTTTCATCATCGACCCCGCCGGCCTCGTCGTCACCAACAACCACGTCATCGCCGATGCGGACGAAGTGACCGTTGTGCTCAATGACGGCAGCAAGCTGAAGGCGGAGGTCAAGGGCCGGGACACCAAGACTGACCTTGCGCTGTTGCAGGTGAAGCCGGAGAAGCCGCTGACGGCGGTGAAGTTCGGCAATTCGGAGAAGCTGCGCCTCGGCGAATGGGTGATCGCCATCGGCAATCCGTTCAGTCTCGGCGGCACGGTGACGGCGGGCATCGTCTCGGCGCGCAACCGCGACATCAATTCCGGCCCTTACGACAACTACATTCAGACCGACGCCTCCATCAATCGCGGCAATTCGGGCGGTCCGCTGTTCAATCTCGATGGCGAGGTGGTCGGCGTGAACACGGCGATCATCTCGCCCTCCGGCGGCTCCATCGGCATCGGCTTCGCCGTGCCGGCAAAGACCGCCGTCGCGGTGATCGACCAGTTGCGCGAATTCGGAGAGACCCGGCGCGGCTGGCTCGGCGTGCGCATCCAGCCCGTGACGGAAGAGATTGCCGAAAGCCTTGGCATCAAGCCGGCGCGCGGCGCGCTGGTGGCCGGCGTTGAGGAGAAAGGCCCGGCGAAGCCGGCCGGCATCGACGCCGGCGACGTGATCGTGAAATTCGACGGCCGCGACATCCGCGAGATGCGGGACCTGCCGCGCGTCGTGGCGGATACCGCCGTCGGCACCGCGGTCGAGGTCGTCATCATCCGCAAGGGCAAGGAGGAAACCCGGCGGGTGACGCTGGGCCGCCTGGAGGACGGGGAAAAGATCCAGCAGGCCGCGGTGCGACCCGGTGCGCCGGGAGAACAGTCCGCGGTGCAGAAGGCGCTGGGACTTGAATTGTCGAACCTGACCGATGCGGCGCGCCAGCGCTTCAAGATCCGCGACACGGTCAAGGAAGGCGTGGTCATCACCGGGGTCGATGCCGACTCCGTGGCCGCCGAGAAGCAGCTCAAGGCCGGCGACGTGATCGTCGAAGTGGCGCAGGAGCCGGTGTCCAGCGCCGAGGATCTCCAGAAGAAGATCGACGCGCTCAAGAAGGACAAGCGGCGGCAGGCGCTGCTTCTGGTGTCGGGCCCGGAAGGGGATGTGCGCTTCGTCGCACTGAGCCTGCAATAAGCTCCACGTTTGATGTGACCCCAGCCCTGGCTTTGACGGGATCAAAGCCGGGGCTTCTGTTTCGGAGCCAAGGTCGATCTCGCGCGGCTGCACGGGCAATGCGCGGGACAGCCAATCGCTATCTTGCATCATCCGATGGTGAAGCAGGTGCCGCTTCAGGCTGTGGCGAATTCCGTGTCGCGATAGCCCTGCACATACAGCAGCGCGGTGAGGTCGCCATGGTCGATCTGTGCGGCGGCCACGGTCTTCACCGCGGGCTTGGCATGGAAGGCGACGCCCATGCCGGCCGCCGCGATCATCGGCATGTCGTTGGCGCCGTCGCCGGTGGTCATGGCGTCGGTGGCATTCAGACCGAACCGGCCGGCCAGTTCCCGCAAGGTCGCGAGCTTGTCGTCCTGGCCGAAGATCGGCTCCTCGACCCGTCCCGCCAACTCGTCGTTCTGAACCACGAGGCGGTTGGCGCGGGCTTCGTCGAAACCGATCATCGTGGCGATGCGGTCCGTGAACAGGGTGAAGCCGCCGGAGACGAGGCAGGCATAGGCGCCATGGGCGCGCAGGGTGCCGACCAGCACGCGCCCGCCGGGCGTCAGCGTGATCCGGTCGCGGATCAGGTCGTCCACGGCTTTGACCGGCAGGCCCTTCAGCAGCGCGACCCGCTCCCGCAGGGCCGGCGCAAAGGCGATCTCGCCGCGCATCGCCCGCTCTGTGATCTCCGCGACATGAGGTTTGAGGCCGAGTTTGTCCGCGAGTTCGTCGATACATTCCTGCTCGATCATGGTGGAGTCCATGTCGGCGAGGAAAAGCCGCTTGCGCCGGCCCGCGATCGGCTGCACCACCACATCGACGGGAGCCTCGCCCAGCGCGGCGCGCAGGCGGTCCGCGATGGCGCGGGGAGGCTCAGCGGTGCCGGCGTGTTCGATATCCACAGCGGTGCCCGGCGCCAGCCAGTCCGGCGCGGCGGCGTCGGTCAGGAGGCCGCCGGCTCGCGTGACGAGGGCGCTGTCGATCACCGGGCGGCCCGGCCGGGCGATCAGCGTCGCGACGAGGCGCGGTTCAGCGGGACGCGGCGCTGTGGGGCTCATGGCATGATCCGGCGGCAGGCGTGGAGACGACGGGTGTGAAACGGGCCGTGCTTATCGCAGGGCCGACCGCGAGCGGCAAGTCGGCGCTGGCACTGGCGCTGGCCGAGCGGCTGGGCGGCACCATCGTGAATGCGGATTCCATGCAGGTCTACCGCGATCTGCGGGTCATCACCGCGCGCCCGACCGAGGCCGAGGAGGCGCGCGTTCCGCACCGGCTCTATGGCCATGTGGACGCGGCGGAAAACTATTCCGTCGGGCGCTGGCTGGGCGACGCCGTGGCGGCAATGGAGGATATTGCCTCCGCCGGCGGCGTGCCGATCCTCGCCGGCGGCACGGGGCTGTATTTCACCGCGTTGAAACAGGGGCTCGCCCCGGTTCCGCCAGTTCCGGAAGTGGTCCGCGCCGAGGTCCGGGCGCGGCTGGCGGCGGAGGGCGCGCCCGCGCTCCATCGCGAACTGGCGGGGCTGGACCCTGCCGCGGCGCAGCGCCTGCCGCCGGGCGACGCCCTGCGCATCACCCGCGCGCTGGAGGTCGTTGTCGCGACCGGCCGTCCGCTGTCGGACTGGCAGCGGGATGCGCCGCCGTCACCGCTCGCGGGCTGGGAGGTGATGCCGTGTTTCGTCACGCGCCCACGGGCTGAACTCTATGAGCGGATCGACCGCCGGTTCGAAGCCATGCTTGCGGACGGTGCGATGGCGGAGGTGGAGCGGCTGGCGCGGCGGCGGCTGGACCCGCTGCTGCCGGCCATGAAGGCCCATGGCGTGCCATGGCTGATCCGCTATCAGGCAGGGGAAATCCCGCTTGCCGAAGCCGTCGCGGGCGGGCAGCGAGATACGCGCCGCTATACCAAGCGGCAGATCACCTGGTTCCGGCATCAACTGGCGGACTGGCCGGTGGTGGGCGCGGAGGATGCGCTGGCGTTCCTTCTCGAACAGGGACGGTGGGCAGCGGTGCGGCAGTAGCGGTAGCGGTGCGACCGCGGCAGAAGCCGTGTACCTGGCGTCGGACGCGGCCATCGAACGCGCGCTGGTCGGGCAAAACCGCTTGACGGGCCGGTCAACTTCCCTTATCTCCGGCGCAACGAAGTGAGGAAGTGCGATCATGTCGCGCAATTTTATTACCGTCGTACGAAAGCGCATCGCCGGGGCCGGCTAGGCTGGTCCCGCTCGGCGATGCGCGCTATCCGGGGCCTCTGGCCCCTTTTTCGTGCCCGAACGGTGAGGATACCAGGACCATGACCACACAGGCGATGACCAAGACTGCGACGACCAAGACAGCGACGACCGAGACTGCGGCGGAAGCGGCCGGCCGGGAGATGACCGGCGCGGAAATGGTGCTGGCGGCGCTCGCGGACCATGGCGTCGAGCATCTGTTCGGCTATCCGGGCGGCGCCGTGCTGCCGATCTATGACGAGATTTTCAAGCAGGATCAGGTCAAGCATATCCTCGTCCGCCACGAGCAGGGCGCGGCCCATGCTGCGGAAGGCTATGCCCGGTCCACCGGCAAGGTGGGCTGCCTGCTGGTGACGTCCGGCCCCGGCGCGACCAACGCCGTGACGGGCCTTGCCGACGCACTGATGGATTCCATCCCGCTGGTCTGCATCACCGGGCAGGTCGCAACCCATCTCATCGGCAACGATGCCTTCCAGGAATGCGACACAGTCGGCATCACGCGGCCCTGCACCAAGCACAACTGGCTGGTGCGGGACATCGCGGATCTGCCGCGCATCCTGCATGAGGCGTTCTATGTCGCCTCCAGCGGCAGGCCCGGACCCGTGGTCGTGGATATCCCCAAGGATATCCAGTTCACCAAGGGCATCTATCACGGCCCGCAGAATGTCGAGCACAAGACCTACAAGCCGAAGCTCAAGGCCGAGGATGCGAAGATCCGCGAGGCCGTCGAGCTGATGCGCGGCGCGAAGAAGCCGGTGTTCTATACCGGCGGCGGCGTCATCAATTCGGGGCCGGAGGCAAGCCGCCTGCTGCGCGAACTGGTGAAGGCGACGGGCTTTCCTATCACCTCGACGCTGATGGGCCTCGGCGCCTATCCCGCGGCCGATCCGCAATGGCTCGGCATGCTGGGAATGCACGGCACATACGAAGCCAACTGGGCGATGCACGATTGCGACGTGATGATCTGCGTCGGCGCGCGTTTCGACGACCGCATCACCGGCCGGCTGGATGCCTTCTCGCCGGGCTCGAAGAAGATCCATATCGACATCGACCCGTCCTCCATCAACAAGAACGTCAAGGTGGACCTGCCGATCATCGGCGACTGCCGCAGCGTGCTGGAGGATATGGTGCGCGCGTGGCGTTCCAATTCCTACGAGGCGGACAAGGCCGCGCTGGGCGCGTGGTGGAAGCAGATCGAGACATGGCGTTCGCGCAAGTCGCTGTCCTTCAAGCAGACCGGCGACATCATCAAGCCGCAATATGCCGTGCAGCGGCTCTATGAGCTGACCAAGGACCGTGACGTCTACATCACCACCGAGGTCGGCCAGCATCAGATGTGGGCGGCCCAGCATTTCCATTTCCAGGAGCCGAACCGCTGGATGACATCCGGCGGCCTCGGCACCATGGGTTACGGGCTGCCGGCGTCCGTGGGCGTGCAGCTTGCGCATCCCGGATCGCTGGTGATCGATATCGCCGGCGAAGCTTCCGTGCAGATGACGATGCAGGAAATCTCGACGGCAGTGCAGTATCGCCTGCCGATCAAGATCTTCATTCTGAATAACCAGTATATGGGCATGGTGCGGCAGTGGCAGGAGCTGCTGCATGGCGGACGCTATGCGGAGAGCTACAGCGAGGCGCTGCCGGACTTCGTCAAGCTGGCGGAGGCGTATCACGCCGTCGGCATCCGCTGCGAAAAGGCCGGGGAGCTGGACGACGCCATCCGCGAGATGATCAACGTCAACCGTCCGGTGATCTTCGACTGTGTCGTCGATCAGGCCGAGAACTGCTTCCCGATGATCCCGTCCGGGCGCGCCCATAACGAGATGCTGCTGAGCGACAGCACGGAAAGCATCGAGGACGCCGTCACCGAAGAAGGCAAGATGATGGTGTGACGCCGCAACCCGGCGCCTGCTCCGCTGCGGGCGCCGGCCTCGCTCCTCGTCGTGATTTTCAATTCAGGTCTTTGAACATGCCGCCTGCCGAACCCATCGCGTCCCACACCCTCTCCATTCTGGTCGACAACGAGCCCGGCGTGCTGGCGCGGGTCATCGGCCTGTTCTCGGGCCGGGGTTACAACATCGATTCCCTGACCGTGTCCGAAACGGAGCACGAGAAGCAGGTCTCGCGCATCACCATCGTCACGCGCGGCACGCCGATGGTGGTCGAGCAGATCAAGAACCAGCTTGAGCGTCTCGTTCCGGTGCATCGCGTCGTGGACATGACCACGAAGGGGCCGTCCATCGCCCGCGAGCTTGCGATGGTGAAGGTGCGCGGCAGGGGCGACCATCGCGTCGAGGCATTGCGGCTGGCGGACGCCTTCCGCGCACGGGTGATCGATGCCTCCATCGAAAGCTTCGTCTTCGAAATCACCGGGGCGAGCGACAAGATCGACCAGTTCGTCAGCCTGATGCTGCCGCTCGGCCTCGTCGAAGTGTCGCGCACCGGCGTCGCCGCCATCGGACGGGGTCCGGAAGGCATGTGATGCCCGTCGAGACGGCTTTCGCCGTGGCCCTGTTCGCCATCGCCTCCACCTTCACGCCCGGTCCCAACAACATCATGCTCGCAGCCTCCGGCGCCAATTTCGGCTTCGCGCGGACGATTCCCCATATGGCCGGGGTTTCGCTCGGCTTCGTCGTGCTGCTGGCGGCGGCGGGCATGGGGCTCGGCGCGCTGATGCTGGCCGTTCCGCAGCTTCAGACCGCACTGAAGATATGCGGCGCGGGATATCTGCTCTGGCTGGCGTGGAAGATCGCCCAGGCCGGCGCGGCCGGGGAGGGCGACGCCCGCGCGCAGCCGCTGACCTTTCTTCAGGCCGCGGCGTTCCAGTGGGTCAACCCCAAGGGTGTGATCACGGCCATCGGCGCCATCGCGCTTTATGTCCGGCCGGATCATGCGCGGACGGACCTCGGACTGCTGCTCGCGGTGTTCGGGCTGGTCACGGTCGGCTCCGTGGTGGCCTGGTCCGGCTTCGGCGTCGCGCTGGCGGGGCTCCTGCGCAATCCGCGTCAGGCGCAAATCTTCAATATTTGCATGGCCTTGGCTTTGGTCATCAGCATCGTTCCGATGGTCCGCTGAGGCGGCCGGAACGGGATTTCACGGTGGCCGGGAGCACTTGTCGGAGGTGTTCCAGCGGCCTAGAAGGAACGCCGACAAGGACCGATAGGGGTACACAATGCGAGTTTATTACGATCGCGACGCCGACCTGAACCTGATCAAGGGCAAGAAGGTCGTGATTGTCGGCTACGGCAGTCAGGGCCATGCCCATGCGCTCAACATGCGCGACTCCGGCGTGAAGGACGTCGTCATCGCCCTGCGCAAGGGTTCGCCCAGCGCCAAGAAGGCGGAAGGCGAAGGCTTCAAGGTCATGGAAGTGGCCGAGGCCGCCAAGTGGGGCGACGTCATCATGATGCTGACGCCCGACGAACTCCAGGGCGACATCTATCGCGATCACCTGCACGCCAACCTCAAGAACGGCGCGGCGCTGCTGTTCGCCCACGGTCTCAACGTGCATTTCAACCTGATCGACCCGCGCGCCGATCTCGACGTGCTCATGGTCGCGCCGAAGGGCCCTGGCCACACCGTGCGCGGCGAATACCAGAAGGGCGGCGGCGTGCCCTGCCTGATCGCGGTCCATCAGGATTCCTCCGGTAACGCCCATGATCTCGGGCTGTCCTACGCTTCCGCCGTCGGCGGCGGCCGCGCCGGCATCATCGAGACGACCTTCAAGGAAGAGTGCGAGACGGACCTGTTCGGCGAGCAGGCGGTGCTCTGCGGCGGCCTCGTGGAACTGATCAAGGCCGGCTTCGAGACGCTAACCGAGGCGGGCTATGCGCCGGAGATGGCCTATTTCGAGTGCCTGCACGAAGTGAAGCTGATCGTGGATCTGATCTACGAGGGCGGCATCGCCAACATGAACTACTCAATCTCCAACACCGCCGAATACGGCGAGTATGTCACCGGCCCGCGCATCATCACGCCGGAGACCAAGGCTGAGATGAAGAAGGTGCTGGCCGACATCCAGAACGGCATCTTCACCCGCAACTGGATGCTGGAAAACAAGGTGAGCCAGACATCGTTCAAGGCGACGCGCGCCAGACTTGCCCAGCATCCGATCGAAGAGGTCGGCGACAAGCTGCGTGACATGATGCCGTGGATCAAGTCCAAGGCGCTGGTGGACAAGTCGCGGAACTGAGCGGCTTCCTGCGATCTCTTTATTTCCCTTGCCGTCACCGGGTTTCCGGTGACGGCTTTTTTTCGTTCATCCTGTCCCACAGCCAGCTTGCGATGGTTCCCGGCGCGCCGCCGTCGCTGGCCTGGAGATTGGCCTCGCGCATCAGTTCGACATCGATG
>DATMEW010000173.1:0-14736 GCA_035556495.1 Xanthobacteraceae bacterium
CGGCGCGAAGAATGTCTATATCCTCGACGGCGGCCTCGCGAAGTGGAAGGCCGATGGCCGCCCGCTCGAAAGTGGCGTGCCGAAGCCGGAGAAGCGGCGCTTCGATGCGGAGATGAACACCGGCCTTGTCGCCAGCGTCGATGATGTCCAGATGGCGCTGACCTCTGGCGACGGACAAGTGGTGGATGCGCGCGCCCCAGGCCGGTTCTATGGTCGCGAGCCGGAGCCAAGGCCGGGCCTGCGCGCCGGGCACATGCCCGGAGCGCTGAACGTGCCCTCCTCGCTGCTCACGGAAGGCGGCCGCCTCGGCTCCCACGACAGCATCCGCAAAGCCTTCACGGAGGCCGGGGTCGACCTCGACAAGCCGGTGATCACCTCCTGCGGGTCCGGCGTCACCGCGGCCATCCTGTGGCTAGCCCTGGACGCCATCGGCAAGCCGCCCGCTGCGCTCTATGACGGCTCATGGACGGAATGGGGCTCCCGTCCGGACCTGCCCGTGGCGACGGAGAAGAAGTGAGCCGCACGGCTGCGTGAGCACGCCAGCCCGCGCGCGCGGCGGAGGCGATCCGGCGGATCAGTGCCGGCGGCTCTCCGTGTCCGCGGGATCAGTGCTGCTGGATCAATGCAGAATTTGCGCGAGGAATTGCTTCGTGCGCTCGTGCCGGGGATTCTCGAAGAACTCCGCCGGCGGACGAACTTCCACGATCTGGCCGGCATCCATCAGGATCATCCGGTCCGCGACCTGACGGGCAAACCCCATCTCGTGGCTGACGACAACCATGGTCATGCCGTCCCCGGCAAGACTCACCATGGTGTCGAGAACCTCCTTCACCATTTCCGGATCGAGCGCCGATGTCGGCTCATCGAACAGCATGATACGCGGGTTCATGCACAACGCGCGCGCGATGGCGACGCGCTGCTGCTGGCCGCCGGACAACTGGTTCGGATATTTGTCGGCCTGTTCGGGTATCTGCACGCGCGCAAGATAATGCCGCGCGATTTCCTCGGCCTCCCGCTTCGGCATCTTCCGCACCCAGATCGGCGCGAGCGTGCAGTTCTGCATCACCGTGAGATGCGGAAACAGGTTGAAATGCTGGAACACCATGCCGGTGTCGCGCCGCACTTCATCGATCCGCTTGAGGTCTCCGGTGAGTTCGACCCCGCCGACGATCACGCGGCCGGTCTGCCATTCCTCCAGCCGGTTGATGCAGCGGATCAGCGTGGACTTGCCGCCGCCCGACGGCCCGCAGATGACGATGCGCTCGCCCCGGCGAATGGTCAGGTTGATATCGCGCAGCACATGGAACTGGCCATACCACTTGTTCACGTCGATCATCTCGACCGCGGGGCCGGAGCTGTCGGGCGCGTTTCGTGGCGGCGTGTCGATTTGCGTCATCGCGTTTCCGTCCGTCACAGCCTGATGTCCGTATTGAGCCGGCGCTCCATGAACAGCGCATAGCGCGACATGGCGAAGCTCACCACGAAATAGATGATGCCTGCAAAGGCAAAGCCCGTCAGCACCGTCACCGGCGTCGCCCAGTTCGGGTCCGCGAAAGCGGAGCGGATCTGCCCCAGCAGGTCGAAGATCGACACGATCAGCACCAGCGTCGTGTCCTTGAAGAGGGCGATGAAGGAATTCACGAGGCCGGGAATGACATGTTTCAGCGCCTGCGGCACCACCACGAGACCCATCGTCTTCCAGTATCCGAGCCCCAGCGCCGCCGCGCCTTCGAACTGCCCGCGCGGGATCGCCTGCAAGCCGCCGCGGATCACTTCCGCGAGATAGGCCGCGGAGAACAGCGTGACGCCGATGAGCACGCGCACCAGCGCGTCGATGGACCAGTCCCCCGGCAGGAAGAACGGCAGCATATAGGTCGCGAAGAACAGCACCGTGATGAGCGGCACGCCACGCCAGAACTCGATGAAAACAATGGTCATCGAACTGATGATCGGCAGGTTCGAGCGACGCCCCAGCGCCAGCAGGATCGCGAGCGGCAGCGACGCCACGATGCCGACATAGGTGATGACCAGCGTGATGAGCATTCCGCCCCAGACGCGGGTTTCCACGAAAGGAAGGCCGAAGCGGCCGCCGACGAGCATCACATAGGCGAAAACGGGATAGGCCACGAAGAAGCCGAAGGCGTTGAGCCGCTTGAATGGCGCGGAGGGAATCAGCAGCGGGATCAGCAGCAGCAGACCGGCCCAATAGACCGTATTCACGCGCCAGCGCTGAAGCTCCGGATAGAAGCCATACATGAACTGATCGAAGCGGGCGGCAATGAACGGCCAGCATGCGCCGATCGGCCGGCCGACGGCTTCCTCGAGGCAGTCCACCCGGCTGGCGCCATCCCAGACCGCATCCCACACCAGGAACCGCAGCGTCGGCCACAGCAGCGCAGCCAGCACAGCGGCGCTCAGCAGGGTCACGACGATGTTGAGCGGACCAGCGAACAGCCGGGACAGCACCGTGTGCCATCGCGCCGCCCCTCGCGGCCGGGCACGCGGCGCGATCGGGGCTGGGCTGACATAGGAGCGCTCCGGCGCGGCAGACGACATGGCTATCGCTCCGCCAGTTGGATGCGCGCATTGTACCAGCTCATGCCCACGCTCGTGAGCAGCGAGATGGCAAGATAGACCGCCATGATGATCGCAATAATTTCGATGGCCTGGCCTGTGATATTCAGCGCCGAACCGGCGAAGACCGAGAACAGGTCCGGATAGCCGATGGCGGCGGCGAGCGTCGAATTCTTCGTCAGGTTGAGATATTGGTTCGTGAGCGGCGGCACGATGATGCGCAGCGCCTGCGGCACGACGATCAGCCGCAGGGCATGGCCGCGGCGCAGCCCCAACGCAGCGGCCGCCTCGCTCTGGCCGCGCGGCACAGCGAGGATGCCGGCCCGCACCACTTCCGCGATGAAGGCCGCCGTATAGGTCGAGAGCGCGATGACCAGCGCGACGAACTCCGGAAGCAGACGAACGCCACCGACGAAATTGAAACCGCGCAGTTCGGGCGCCTGCATGCTGAGCGGCGCACCGAGAAAGAGCGAAGCCGCTAACGGAAGGCCGACGACCAGCAGCAGCGCCGCACGGCCGACGGGGAACCGCCGTCCGGTCGCGTCCTGTCGCCGGCGCGACCAGCGGCGCAGCCACAGCGCCGCCACGACACCGGCCGCGAAAATGGCCAGCACGACCATTCCGCCGGTCGTGACCGCCGGCTCGGGCAGGATGAGGCCGCGATTGTTGAGATAAACGCCGGGTGGCCCGAGCCATTCGGCAACACTGTTCAGCAGCGCCGGAACGCCGATGCCCTCCAGCGCCGACAGCCTTTCGGCCAGCCCCTGCAACAGCGGCGCGAAGCCGAACGACAGGCTCTGCCGCGGATGCGGCAGGGCACCCAGCACCGCAAGATACCAAAACATGATCTGGAACAGCAGCGGCAGGTTGCGGATCAGCTCGACATAGCCCGTCGCCAGCCGCGCCAGCAGCCAGTTCGGGGAGAGACGGGCGATGCCGACGAGAAAACCGAGGACCGTGGCAAAGACGATCCCGACGCCTGCAACCAGCAACGTATTCAGCAGCCCGACGAGAAAGACGCGGGCATAGCTGTCGCCCTCGCGATACGCGATGAGGGTCTGGTTGATGTCGAAGCCTGCCGGCTCGGTCAGGAAGCCGAAACCGGTTGCGATGCGCTGGTTCTCAAGGTTGGCGCTGACATTGAGCGCCACCTGATAGCATCCCCAGGCCACGACCAGCAGAAACGCAAGCTGATAGGCTGTGGCACGAATCTTCGGATCATAGAATGCGGCCAGCGGCCTGCGCCCGGGACGCTGGGAGTCAGCCGCCACGACGGATCACCACGACGGTCCGGATCGCGCCGGCGAAGCCGATGCGGGAAGGCTGCCCGAGCCGGCATGGGCGGGGCCTCGACGAAGCCCCGCCGATATTGAGGACAAGTACATTCTTCCGGACCAATGGCACCGCTTGCCGGATCACCGGACCGGCGGTGCGTACTGGATGCCGCCCTTCGTCCAGAGACGGTTGAGACCACGCGCAATGCCGAGCTTCGAGCCCGTGCCCACGTTGCGCTCGTATATCTCGCCGTAGTTGCCGACCTGTTTGACGATTCGCACCACCCAGTCGTTGGTCAGGCCAAGCTGCTGGCCGTAGTTTCCTTCGGTCCCGACCAGCCGCATGATGTCGGGCTGCTTCGCCTTCAGACCTTCGTCGATATTCTTCGAGGTCAGGCCGGCCTCCTCGGCGTTAAGTAGCGCGAACAGCGTCCACTTCACCACGTCGAACCACTGGTCGTCGCCCTGCCGCACCACGGGGCCGAGCGGCTCCTTCGAAATGACCTCCGGCAGAACCACATGGTCTCCGGTGTTGGAGAGCTTCAGCCGCAGCGCATAGAGCTGGGAGACATCGCTGGTGAAGGCATCGCAGCGGCTGGTGTCATACGCCTTGATGGCCTCGTCCGCAGTGTCGTATTTCACCAGCTCGTGCTTCATGTCGTTGGCGCGGAAATAGTCCGCCACATTGGCCTCGGTCGTGGTGCCGCCCTGGGTGCAGATCGAGGCGCCGTTGAGTTCGAGCACAGAATTCACTTTGAGGGTTTTCCGCACCATCAGGCCCTGGCCGTCATAGTAGATCACGCCGGCGAAGTTGAAGCCCTGCGCGGTGTCACGCGACGAGGTCCAGGTGGTGTTGCGCGAGAGCAGATCGATCTCGCCGGACTGGAGCGCGGTGAAGCGCGCCGCCGCCGTCAACGGCACGTATTTCACCTTGCTCACGTCGTTGAAGATCGCCGCCGCAAGCGCCTTGCAGAAGTCGACATCAAGTCCCGTCCAGACCCCCTTGTCGTCGGGGCTTGAAAAGCCCGGCAGGCCCTGGCTGACCCCGCAGGATAGCACGCCGCGATCCTGCACTGCCTTCAGCGTCTGTGCAGACGCCGAACCCGCGCCAAGCACCAAAGCCATGCCGAGAACAGTGAAAAAGCGAGTCATGACAAACCTTTCCTGGATCCAAGACCTGCGGGCCAGCACCGGGAACCGGTGAAGCGTTCTCGCCGCAGCCGCGGCCTTTCCGCAAGGCCGCTTGTTCAAGGCCCATCACAGAACGATTGGTATGATCGGTCAAGGGGTTGACGAGAAAAGCAGGTGCGGTAAATGGCCTGCGGTTCCCCCGTAACCGCGCGGCACACGCCGCGGGACCTGTCGAGGCCCCATGTCGAAGCCCGGTGACCGCACCTCACCCGACCGGGGCCATCGCCCAGCGACGCGCCTTGTCACCGCCGGCCGCTGGCCCGATGCGCAGCATGGCTTCGTCAATCCGCCCGTCTATCATGGCTCGACGGTGCTTGCGGACAATGCGGACGACCACATCCATCATCGTGGCCGGTATTCATACGGCCGTAAGGACACGCCGACATCCGAGGCGCTCGCCGACGCGCTGCGCGTGATCGAGGGGCCGTCCTGCGCCGGCGTCGCGCTGATGCCGTCCGGCCTGTCCGCGATTTCCACAGCGTTGCTCTCGGTGGTATCCGCCGGCGACCACCTGCTGGTCGCCGATAGCGTCTACAGACCCACCCGCGACTTCTGCGACGGCGTCCTCGCGCGCCTCGGCGTCACGACGACCTACTATGATCCGCTGGTCGGCGCCGGCATCGCGGACCTGATGCAGCCGAATACGCGCGCCGTCTTCACCGAAGCGCCGGGCTCACAAACCTTCGAGATGCAGGACATTCCGGCCATCGCCGCCGCGGCTCACGCCCGCGGTGCCGTGGTGCTGATGGACAACACCTGGGCGACACCGCTTTATTTCGACGCCTTCGCCCATGGCGTCGATCTCTCGATCCAGGCCGGAACGAAATATATCGGCGGTCACTCGGACCTGATGCTGGGCACGGTCTCCGCCAACGCACGGGCGTGGCCTGCCCTGCGCGCCACGAGCTGGATGCTGGGCATCTGCGTCGGCCCCGACGACATGTTCCTGGCGCTGCGCGGCCTGCGCACCCTTCAGGTGCGGCTGGACCGGCACCAGCAGTCCGGCCTGGCCGTGGCCCGCTGGCTGGCAGCACGCCCGGAAGTTGCGCGCGTGCTGCACCCCGCGCTGGAGACCGATCCCGGCCATGCGATCTGGAAGCGGGACTTCACCGGCGCAACCGGCCTTTTCAGCATCGAACTGAAGCCCGTATCGCAGGCGGCCGTCGCCACTTTTCTGGATACGCTGGAGCTGTTCGGCATGGGTTATTCATGGGGCGGCTTCGAAAGCCTCGTGATCCTGTTCGATGCAGCCGAATACCGCACCGCCACGCAATGGGCGCCTCAAGGCCCGATGCTGCGGATTCATATCGGGCTTGAAGATGTCGGCGATCTCACGGCCGACCTCGACCGTGGTTTTGCAGCCATGGCGAAGACCCGATAAGTCACCGTCAGGATGCCATGATCCGGCGGAGGGCTGCGCCGATCCGCCCTGCGGAGGGTCCCGGCATGGTCCGGAAGGCGCCCTGCCCGTTCATGGTGAACACCAGCCCGCGCGCGGCGAACCAGTCGCGCACCAGCAGCGCGCCAACAGCCCCGAATACCGCACCGGCGACGACATCGCTGGGATGATGCGCCGTGACCACGACGCGGCTCACGCCGACGAGAATCGCAAATATCCACCACACCGGAAACAGGCGCGGCCACAGCGCCGTGAAGGCCACGAGCGTCGCGAAGGCCGTCGTCGTATGGCCGGACGGGAAACTCGCATAAGCCGAGTTCCATCCGAACGGCGCATAAAGATAGATATCCGCCCCACCCTCGACGAAAGGGCGGCTGCGGCCGATCAGATGCTTGACGACCGCGACCGCCAGTCCGGGCACGCCCACCGCCAGGAAGATGAACCCCACCCGCGCCGCCGCAGCGGCAAGCACCTGCCGTGCGCCACCCACCCCGGGCCTCCAGGCTTGAAGTCCGACGAGAACCAGCCAAACGGCAGCGGCCGGAATCAGAACCCAGCCGGATTTGCCGAACTCGCTGACCCATGCGGCTGCCACGATCAAGCCGGGAGGCAGGTCCCGTGCCCGGCTGACGGACCAGAAATCGAAATAGACCGTCACGATCACGATCAGCGCGAGCGTCAACAGGCCGCCGGCGAACAGACGTCGCGCCTCACGCCATGCGGGCCGCACCAGCGGACGACGCGCGGGACGGAAGGCCGTGACGAGGCCGGCCCTGAGCGCCAGCGCAAGCCGCGCACCAAAGGCCAGCGGGTTTTCCGGAACGGCTGCCGGCGGAATCATTGGATCAAGGTGTCGTCGTGGTTCGGATCGGTCCACATCGGTCTAGCATGATCCGCCTGCAACCCAACCCGCACCCGCTGTCTTTCGGAGAAATGCCGCAGCTTTGCGAAGCCCAACGGCACGGAGCATCCGGTTGCAATCAGAGCCAGAGCAACGGGACCGGACCGGCGATCCGGGCCGGTGCCCTAGAATTCCGGGGCTCGCACAAGCTGGCCCGGGATCATGCCGCGCGAGGACGGGCAGGCACAGGACCGACCGTCGGAATATTGCGGGCCGCAATCCCGATTTCCACCCGTATAACGGCTGGCCTCCGGAGAAATACGGCATACGGTCACCATTCGCGGACGGTAACCCCGTCCGCCATATCCACCGCGCCCGCCATACTGGCCGACAACGACGCCCGGAATAGGCCCATAGGAGGACGGGCAGGAGCAGGAGCCATCCGGCCCGACCCGCCGGGCATTGCAGTCCCGGTTGCCCCCGGTATAGCGGGCCCCCTCCGGGGACACGCGGCAGATCAGGTCTCCACCGCCGAACTGGGCCAAAAGGACGCTCCCATCCTGCGCGGCGGCAGGCGCGCCCATCATCACCGTCACCAGTACTGCCAGAACTCGCCAAAGGGACATCGGATTCTCCTGCGACATCGTGTCAATGATATCGCAGCCAAACGGAAACGCCAGCCGGGCGAAAGCCACAGGGAGATCCTCAAGATGAGTTCAAAAGGAACGGCGGGAATGCTAAACGAAGCGCCTGACGGCCCCGTAGCTCAGCTGGATAGAGCAACAGCCTTCTAAGCTGTGGGTCAGAGGTTCGAATCCTCTCGGGGTCGCCAGAAACTCGAGGCTCAGTCTATAATGGAGTGCCGCACAGGCGTCCGGGCGCTTGCCTTGCCAACCGCCAGGCTGGCTTTCCGGTCAAATCGCCGCCCGGCCACAGCACCGCGGGCATGCAGACGACCGCCCATACCTACCTCACACCCCGCCCCAGACCTCCGTGGCGACCTCGACCACCCGCTCCAGCTTGCGGCGCTGGTCATCCTCGCTGATCTGATTGCCTTTCTGGTTGCTGGAGAAGCCGCATTGCGGGCTGATCGCCAGTTGCTCCAGCGGCACGAAGCGCGCCGCCTCATCGATTCGGCGCTTGAGATCGTCCTTGGATTCCAGCTCCGGAAATTTCGAGCTGACCAGACCCAGCACGACAATCTTGCCCTTCGGCACGAAACGCAGCGGCTTGAAGTCACCGGCGCGGTCGGTGTCCCATTCGAGGAGATAGCCGTCGATATCCATCTCGTTGAACAGCACTTCGGCCACGGGATCGTAGCCGCCTTCCGCAACCCACATGCTGCCGCTGTTGCCGCGACAGACATGCATATAGATTGTCATGTCCCGCGGGCGCTTGGCGATGGAGGCGTTGATCAGCTTCGCATAGGTCCGCGCGACCTGGTCGGGCTCCTCCTTCAGGAAGCTGCGGACATCGTCCCGCAGCTTGTCGTCGCAGAGATAGGCCCAGTTGGTGTCGTCGATCTGAAGCAGCTCGCAGCCGGTCGCGGCCACGGCTTCGATTTCCTCCTGATAGATGCGGGCGACATCGTCGTAAAAATCCTGCATCTGCGGATAGGCTTCGCGGCTGACGCCCTCACGGCCGGCGCGGAAATGCAGCATCGTCGGCGACGGGATCGAAAGTTTGGGCGTCATGCCCGGCGCGACCATCTTCTTCAGCGCCATGAAATGGTCGATGAAGATGCCGTCCTTCAGCTCCAGCTTTCCATCCACATAAAAGCCCGGAGGCGTATGCTCGAACTCGCCTTCTTTGCTGTGAAACTTGACGGAAAGGGTAGATGGCCGGGTGCTGACATTATGGATGGCCGTGAGGAAGTCGCCACTCCAGCTATCGCGGCGGAATTCGCCGTCCGTGATTGTCTTGAGCCCAACATCCTGCTGGAGCTTTACAATCTCACGGATAGTCCGATCCTCGACGGCGGCCAGTTCCTCGGGAGAAATCCGGCCGGCCTTGAAATCGGTGCGCACCGTCTTCAGTTCGGCAGGCCGCAGAAAACTTCCGACATGGTCTGCCCGAAACACCTTCTTCGCCATTTCCGCCCTCCGCATCCGCGTTGTTATGTCATGTTGGCTGATTCAGTGTGTCCGAACCAGCCAGCTCACCCATGACCTTGAGAAGACGCCATGCCTTGATCGGTCGGCGGGCGTCCCCGCACCGCCCTTTACGACACTCGCACGTCCACCGTCGCGACGCCCTCGACATGGCAGCGCATGACATCGTCCGGAACGACCGGAGAAACACCCTCGCAGGTCCCAGTCATGATGATGTCACCGGGATAAAGCGTATAGACCGACGCGGCCCATGCGATCTGCTTCGGCAGATCCATGATGAAATGTTCGGTATTGGATTCCTGCTTGGTGACTCCGTTGACCTGGAGGCTGAGATCCAGCTTGCCGGGATCGGCAATCTCGTCCGCAGTCACGAGCCAGGGTCCGAGCACGGCGTAGGTATCCGGGGACTTCCGGTAACTGCGATCTTCCGGACCGCGCAGAACCATGTCCAGCGCCACGGCATAGCCGGCGACGCAGGACAACGCATCCGCCTCGGAAATCCCATAGACCTTGCGGCCGATCACCACCCCAAGCTCGATCTCGTGATCGGTGCGGCGGTCGGGATGATTGATCTTCACCCCGTGACTGGTGCCGACCAGCGCGCTGGTCGCCTTCAGGAACAGGCCCTGTTCGCGGATGCTGCCCTGATAGCGATGGGTAAAGACATCGCGCTGGGCCTCGGCCTCCTCCACATGCTTGAGATAGTTCACCGGCACGCCGATGATCTTGCCCGGATTGGCCACCGGGCTGAGGAATTCGACGCTTGCAACGTCGTGAACTGTCGCGGAACCGGCGACCTTGCCGATTTCGGCGCGGACAGCGTCCAGATGAGCGATGAGAAGATCGCCGTGTTCTGCCGGATAGCGCGGGGCCGGAAGAATGCGCAGAGCCGCGCTGACGTCTTTCACCTTGTCTCCCTCGACAAGGCCCAGTCTATTATCGTTGAACCAGCAGATCTTCATGACAGTTCCTTCGGAGGCGGCCGCAACAGCGCTCCCGCCGCAATTCGGGCCTTCGTTTATGGGGATATGTCCGTGCCGTCAATTTCTGCGGCCACCAGCTGGCGCGCGGCGGGCAGCTCTTCCGATGGATACCCGGCCTTAAGAGTTTGGCGGGAGGATTTCGCGGAATTCGAGCGGGCCGGCGAAGATCATGTCTGACACAACCTCCGGTCCGTCCGGACATTCCGACACGACGGGTCCGGACACGCCAAAGCACGTTCCCGTCTGCTATGTCATCGACGAGGAACCCAGCATCCGCCATTTCCTCTCGCTGATTCTGCACGGCAGCGGGATCGACTCAGAGGAATTCGGCACGGACGAGCCGTTTCTGGCGGCCCTGCGCAGGCGGCATCCCGCCCTGGTCTTCCTGAACGTCAGCCTCGATTCCGCCGACGCCGTGAAATCCATCGTCGCCCTGAAGCACCAGAAGTTCGAAGGTCCGGTCCAACTGATGAGCAACCGTGGCGGCGCGGTGCTGGAGCATGTGCGCGGCATCGGGGAACAGCACGGCCTGCGGATGCTGCCTCCCCTGAAGAAGCCGTTCGACACCCAGACCATCGCCACGATCGTCAAGGAGCTGAGTCTGGGAGACGCTTCCCCCGTCGCGGCCCGGATCGGCCTGGATGAAGCCCTCTCCAATGGCTGGATCGAATTCTGGTATCAGCCGCGGATCGCCTTGAGACAACGGCAGCTTGCCGGCCTCGAAGCCTTCGCGCGGGCCCGCCACCCAACCTACGGCGTGCTTTCGCCGGAGGCGTTCCTGCCAGGGGCCCGCGACGCGGATCTGGTCAATCTCGCAAGCCTCGCGGTCAAGCGGGCCCTGCGGCTCTCGGCTTCGCTCGTGCAGATGGCCATCAGCGCCCGCATGACCGTCAACGTGACTCTGGAGGTGCTGCAAAAGCTCCCGATTCCCGAATTGATGCGGGAGCATAACGCGACGGGCAAGCGTGGCAGCCTGACATTCGACATCACCGAGGATGAGATGATGGCGGACATTCAGCATGCCAAAGCCGTCGCGCGCGACATGAAGCAGCATCAGATCGACATCGCCATCGACGATTTCGGGCGGTCGCTGAGCTACCTCGCCGGCATGAAGGATCTGCCGTTCGCGGAACTCAAGCTCGCAGCCAATTATGTTGCCGACTGCGGGACGGACAAGGTGAACGCCCCCCTGTGCAAGACGATGATCGATCTTGCCCACGACTCCGGCGGCAAGGCCGGGGCCATCGGAGTCGAGAAGGCGGCGGATGCCCTCGCGCTGGTCAGCATGGGCTGCGATATCGGACAGGGACACCTGCTCGGGCGCCCCATGCCGGAGGAACGGCTGATCTCACTGCTGCGCCAGCGGGCGGAAAACCAGACCCGCCAGGCTCGGACCGCCAACGCAGAAAGCTGATATTGTCATGTATCTGTCTGCGCGATATCATCGCTCCCATAATCACGCGGACACCGCGGAACATTCAGGGAGGCGATGAACCATGACACGGCCCATGATCCGGCACCTCGCCGTATTCACCCGGGACCCTGACAAGGTCGCGGAATTCTACATGAAGGTCTTCGAGATGGACCTTCTCCACAAGGCCGAACCCACCGCGACGGAAGGCAAGGCTTATTTCCTCAGCGACGGCCACCTCACTCTCGCGATCCTGCCGCAGCGGCTGGAGGGAGAAGTGACCGGCGGCCTGAACCACTTCGGCTTCAAGGTGGACAGCACCGCGGAGATCGGCGAACGCATTGTCGCGGCCGGCGTGGAGGAACCCAAGAAACGCCCGTCGACACGGCCTTATGCGGAACATCGCGGATGCGACCCGGAAGGCAATCTCTTCGACATTTCCGAACACGGCTATGCCCGCTCGGAAACCGAGGGAGACCGGCAGAAGCAAAAGACAATGGAGCCGGCCTGACGCCGCAGCGCCGTTGACCCGACGCTTCTTCACGGCCGCCGGGACGCGCATGCGAGCGCGTATGGCCGGACGGCCTCCTGCCCAGCCTGTCCTGGAGACAACCATGTTCGGATTTCACGCCGCATCGCGCGCCGCCGCATGCGCCCTGTTTGCCCTCGCCGCATCAACGGCCCCTCTCGCCGCCCAAACCTTCCCCGACAAGGAAATCAGGATCTATTGCGGCTTTGCGCCCGGCGGCGGCGCCGATGTTTTCGTCCGCTTCCTCGCCGAGAAGCTGCGCCCGCTGGCCGGCAAGCCCGTGCTGGTGGAGAATAAAACCGGCGCCGGCGGCAATCTCGCGGTCGAGGCCGCGAGCCATGCCAAGCCGGATGGTCACACCATCGTCGTCTCGTCCGGCGGACCTGTGTCCTATAACGTCCATCTCTACAAGCGGCTGGGCTACGACCCGATCAAGGACCTCACCCCGGTCAGCACCGTCGTGTCCTTTCCTTTCGTGCTGGTGGTCGATGCCAACAAGCCGGTCCGCACGGTCGCGGAACTGGTCGCCTATATGAAGGCCAAGGACAAGCCCGGCAGCTATGGCGCGGTGGGCGGCACCCCGATCGTTCTGAGCGAGATGTTCAAGTATCGCGCCAAGTTCGATGCCGTGCAGGTGATCTATCGCACGGCGGTGGCCTCCATGAACGACCTTACCTCCGGCAGCGTCGATTTCATGTTCATGGACCCGACCACCGCCCTCGCCCAGGTGAAGGAGGGCCGCCTGCGGGCGCTCGCCGTGAGCACGCCCGAACGGGCGCCGACCGCGCCGGACCTGCCGACCATGCTTGAGCTGGGCTATGAGGGCGTCGATCGCATGTCGTGGTTCGCGGCGCTGCTGCCGGCCGGAACGCCGCAGCCGATCGTGAATCAATGGAACGCCTGGATGGTCCAGATCCTGTCCAGCGACGACGCCAAGACATTTTTCCACAACGCGGGCGCGGAGACGTTTCCCGGCACCCCGCAGGCTTTGACCAAGCTGCAACAGGACGAGATCGACAAGTGGGCCGCGCTGGTGAAGCTCGCCAATATGGAAGCACAATAACGGCAGCCCGGCCCGGCATGCCTCTTGGCCGGGTGCAGCTTTTGGTCCGGCACACCCGGCTTCCGGCGGCTTTCGCTGCCCGGACTGCGTGACAGCATGCCGGCGGCGGGCTGGGAGGGCTTATCCCCTCCAGCCGCCAGCCGGCCGGAGCACGCGACCGCAATACAGACACAACCCCGCCCGCATACGGGCACGCCGGCTGCCGCAAAACGATGTCTCGGGCAAAGGGGGGCGGGTGGATTAAGGAGCGCTCTGAAACCAATCCCAGAACCTGACCCAGCGAGGTTGGATCAGACCTGTCGACACTCTTTCTGCTCGAGCATGACCTCGTCCGAAAATCGACTTCCACTTTTCGGGATCATGCTCCAGCCATCCCGGATGGGCTTGTCTCAGTGGGTCCAGGCGCCGCGGCGGGTGAAGGCGAAATTGTCGGCATAAGCCATCGTTCGCCGCGTCGGCTGCTTCTCGTTCTGCACGCGATAGGGGATGCCGTGACGCTCGCAATAAGCGATAGCCTCTTCCTTGCTGTCGAAGCGCAGCCGGATCTGCGAGCGCATGTCGCCCGACGATGTCCAGCCCATCAGCGGCTCGACCTCGCGCGGCTGCTCGGGATCGTAGTCCAGCGCCCAGATCTTGGTCCGCGCCGTACCGGACTGCATGGCATTCTTCGCGGGTTTGTAGATTCGCGCCGTCATTTCGTCCTCGTTTGCCCGTCGACCGGATACCTCGGCCGCCAACGCATGAGCCACCCTGCGGCGCTGGTCGGGGCAGCAGGATTCGAACCTGCGACCTGAAGTACCCAAAACTTCCGCGCTACCAGACTGCGCCATACCCCGAACCGGGCCGCAACCGACGAACATCCCACAGGCTGCGAGATATCATCCGGAAGCTGGGCTTCCGATACACCCTTCGGGATAGACCAGCAAGCACGGCCCGCCCCCGGCCAGCCAGGCCGCGCGGCCCGTCATACCGCCGCCGCCGCATTCCGCGGTGTGGACAGGCACCGGAGCAAAACCGCCAATCCGGCGCTTTCCTACGGGGTTCCGCAGGCGAGGCTGCAATGCCGGCCACCACGCCACATCCAGCGACCGGACCTCCATAAGCGGTCCTTCATGAGCGATCCTGTATGAGCGATCCTTCATGAGCGGTTTGCCCGCCCGCACTCCTCCCGCCGGCAGTGCCCGCGTCAGGCATGGTCACCGGTATGACGGCGACGGCGAAGCGGGTCACGCAGGGCGGACACCTCATGCACCGGCACAGGCAGGCGCCTTCGCTGCGCCTCTCGCGCAGAAGTAAAATTACCCCAGGGTGGCTGGATCGCAGACGCCGTCGATTGCGGCCGCGACAACGATCCGGTTCA
>DATMEW010000174.1:0-45318 GCA_035556495.1 Xanthobacteraceae bacterium
CGCGCCCGAGGTGTTTCTCTCCCGCCTCAAGGAAGCGATCTCCATCGACCATTTCCTGGTCGGCCTGACGAAAGCGCCGTTCATGGCGCTGGTGATCGGCATCGTCGCCTGCAACGAGGGCATGCGCGTGCAGGGCAGCGCACAGTCGCTGGGGTCGCAGACCACCGCATCGGTGGTCAAGGCCATCTTCCTGGTGATCGTGATGGACGGCGTGTTCGCCATCGTGTTCGCCACGCTGGGGATATGACATGACGGACGCGTCGCGCGATATCGTCATCCGCGCCCGGAACATCGTGGTCGGTTTCGGCGACACGGTGATCCTCAACGACATCGACCTCGATGTTTACCGGGGAGAGGTGCTCGGCTTCGTCGGCGGCTCCGGCGCGGGCAAATCCGTGCTGCTGCGCACGATCATCGGCCTCGTGCCGCGGCGCCAGGGGCGGATCGAGGTGCTGGATGTGGACATGGGCGCGGTCTCCGTCGCCGCGCGGCGCGAGGTGGAGCGGCGCTGGGGCGTTCTGTTTCAGCAGGGCGCGCTGTTCTCCTCGCTGACCGTGCGCGAGAATGTCCAGTTCCCGATGCGGGAATATCTCGATATTTCCGAGCGCCTGATGGACGAGATCGCGGTGGCCAAGCTCGCCATGGTCGGCCTGCCGCCGGACGTGTGCGAGAAATCGCCGTCACAGCTTTCCGGCGGCATGGTCAAGCGCGTGGCGCTGGCGCGGGCGCTCGCGCTGGACCCGCAGATCGTGTTTCTGGACGAGCCTACCGCCGGGCTGGATCCCATCAGCGCCGGGGATTTCGACCAGTTGATCCGGACCCTCCAGCAGACGCTGGGACTCACGGTGTTCATGGTCACCCATGATCTGGACACCCTGAACACCGTCTGCGACCGGATCGCCGTGCTGGCGGACCGCAAGATCATCGCCGCCGGCCCCATGTCGGCCATGCTGGCGTCCGAGCATCCGTGGATGCGGTCCTATTTCCACGGAGAACGTGCCCATTCGCTGGGGAAGCGACCGGCGACAGGTGATGCCCGGAAATGACAGACCCTGCGGTTCTCTTGATGTATAACGGCGGCCGGAGTGTTTGATGGAAACCAGGGCCAACTACGTTCTCATCGGGCTTTTCACCCTTGCCGCGCTGCTGGGGGCGGCCGGCTTCGTCTACTGGTTTCAGCAACTGGGCGACAAGAGCGAGCGGGCGTTCTATCGCGTGCTGTTCGAGGGGCCGGTGGCCGGCCTGCGCACCGGCAGCGCCGTGCAGTTCAACGGTATCCGGGTGGGCGAGGTGACTCGCCTTGAACTCGATCCCGCCAATACCCGCCAGGTCATCGCCACCATTGGCGTCAATGCCAGAACCCCGATCCGCAACGATACCCAGATCGGGCTGTCGTTTCAGGGACTCACCGGCATCGCCGCCATGTCCATGACCGGCGGCACGCTCACCCGCGAACCGCTGACCTCCGCGGACGGCCGGCCGCCGCTGCTGAAAGCCGATCCCGCGCTGAGCCGCGACGTCACCGAGGCGGCGCGGGAACTGATCACGCGGCTCGATGCTTTCGTTCAGGACAATCAGACCTCCTTCGGCGCCTCGATCCGCAACCTCCAGACCATGACGACCACGATGGACCAGTTCCTGTCGGAGAACCGGGGTTCGCTGGCCGCGTCGATCAAGAATCTGGAGACCGTCACAGGAACGCTCGCCGGCAATTCGGAACGGTTCGACCGGATCATGGCGGGTATCGACAATCTGGCCGGCGGTCCCGAAGGCAACGGCGAAATTCAGCAGGCCGCCCGCTCGATCCGCCAGCTTGCCGAATCTCTCGATAAGCGCACGGCGGAACTGACCGCGGGCCTGAACCGCTTCACGGCGTCCGGGACGCGCGAAGTCGAAAATCTGTCAGCGGAAGCGCGTAGGACACTGGGCGAGCTTGACCGGGCGGTGCGGAACTTTGACCGCAATCCGCAGCGGCTGCTATTTGGGGGCGGTAACAACGTGCCGAACTACAATGGGCGGCGTTGAGGCATGAGTCCGACACCAGACAACGGGATGTCGGGCGCGATGATATCCGCAGGAAGCTCGGAGATGGATTGTATCCGCCAACATCGGATCGGTCCGGCTGACTTCCGCGGGGCGAAGGAATTGTGGTGAAGCGAGCGGGCGTGGGGCCTTTTCTCCGGAGAATGCTGGTCGTGACGGCCGGGCTGACGGTGTCCGCCTGCGGCGGAGGGCTGTTCTCGTCGCCGCCTACGGCTTTTGATCTGACCGTGCCGCGCGACTTCCCGTCATCGGGCCGGGCTCCCCGCGGGCAGTTGATCGTGGTGGAACCGACCGCCGTGTCCATTCTCGACAGCGAGAAGGTCATGGTCCGCTCCGCGAGCGGCGAGGTCACCCAGCTTCCCGATGTCCAATGGAGCGACCGCCTGCCGCGGCTGCTTCAGGCCCGCATGGTGCAGGCGTTCGAGAATGCGAATCGGTTGCGCTCGGTCGGCCGGCCCGGAGAGCGGCTCGCCGCGGACTATCAACTTCTCACGGATGTCCGTGCGTTTCAGATGTCGGTCTCGGGCGAGAACGTTGCCGAGGTCGAGATCGCGGCCAAGATCGTTTCCGAGCGCAGCGGCCGCATCGTCGCGGCGCGGGTCTTCCGGGTGCGTGTGCCGGTCGGCGCCGGCGGGGCGGGGCCGGCTGTCGCAGCCATCGATCAGGCATTCGGCCGCATGGTCACCGAAATGGTGCTGTGGGCCACGGCTCTCGTCTGAGCGATCATCCTTTCAGAGTTTCGTTCAGGTGGCCGCGCGCTCGGTCACGCCATGCAGCAACGCCAACCCTCGGCTGGCCTCCGCTGTTTCTGCAATTACCCACTGAATGAGAAAGGGAGCCTCATGGGCGCCCTTTCGATTCGGTGCAGGATAACTGGGGTATTGCCTCAGTCGAGGCGGCCCGCCGCATGGGCCAGCATGGTGTAGACTTTGCCGGTTTCCGAAGCGAGGTAGGTCCGGACCACGGCCGGCCCCCTGTCGTCCTGGGAGACGTCATCGAGCAGACGCTCGAACTCGTTGATGTAGCGCTCGACGGTCTGCCGGAAGTCGCGGTCCTGCCGATACTTGCCGCGGATATCGTCGAATGCCTTCTGACCCTGAAGGGTATAGAGCCGGCGGCTGAAGACGTTCCGCTCCCCGCGGCGGTGGCGTTCCCACAGTTCTCCCGCCACGTCATGGTCGATCATGCGGGCGATATCGACCGCCAGCGAATCCAGCGACTCGATGCCGTGACCCAGCGGCTGCCGGTTCTCGGCCGGTGCCGGACGGATGGCGGCGCGTCCGTGTCGCGGTTCCGCCTCCGGCTGTTCGTCCTGGGATGCGCGCGTCAGCAGTTCGCTGAGCCAGCCGGTGCGGCTGTCCTCCGCCTGGGCGGCGGGTTCCGGCCGTCGCGGGGCGGGGGGCGTCAGGGCCTGCCGTTCCGGCGTGTGCCGGCGCTCGGGCTCGCGCTGGGGGCTCTGCTCGGGCTGGCGAGGCGCGGGACGGGGCGAAGCCTGCCGGGACACGGCGCCTGCCGTGGCATAGGCGGAAGCGTCGTCCTCGCGGACGGCGCGCCGCGTCGGCTCCACCGCGTCGAAGCCGCGGCCGTGGCGGGCGACGATCCGGTTGAGTTCGGCCAGCGCCTCGATCTGCTCCACGATCACGCGGCGCATCTGCGAGGCGCTTTCGGCGGTTTCCTGCGGCAGTTCGAGAATGCCCCGGCGCAGTTCGGCGCGCGTGGTGTCCAGCTCGCGCTGCATCTCGCCGGCCATCTGCCGCAGCCCCTCCATGATCTCCGTGAAGCGGGCGGCGGACTGGCCGAGCATTTCCTCGGCTTCGCCGGAGGTCTGGGCATACATGCCGCGCATCGAGTCCAGCATGCGCTCGCGCTGCTCGTCGGAGATCGAGCGGATGGCCTCGTATTGCTCGCTGAGGGCGCGCGAGCCTTCCGTCGCCGTGTCGGAGACGAGGCTGGCGATCTCGCGGGCCCGGCCGGTCGCGCCTTCCAGCGAGGAATCCAGCAGGGTGGACAGGCGCTTGAGGCGCTGCTCCAGGTCCTCCGTGCGGATGTCGAGGGTGGCGATGAGCGAGTCGAGCGAGACGCGCCGCTCGGACAGCGTGTCCTCGGTCCGACGGTTGCTCTGGTCGATCAGTTCCACCGCATCTGCCAGCGAGCGTCCATGCACCTCGAACTGCACGGCGAGCTGCGACAGGTCCGAAAGAACCTTGGACGTGACCGCACGGAACGACAGCGCCTGCTCGGTCATGTGGGTGTTGGCGTTGCCGCTCTTTTCGGCGACCTCGTTCATGGCGGTGACGAATTCGGACACCCGGCGGACCAGGGTGTTCTCGATGCCGTTCATGTTCTCCTGAGCGCCGCTGAGGACTTCCTGGAGAAGGATGTTGGCCTCGCGCAGGCGCTCGAACAGGGCCGTGGTGTCGGAGCGCAGCATGCCGTGCGTCTCCATCATTTCCTGCACGGCCGCCGTCGCGGTCTGCTTGGACTGTTCGATGGCCGAGCGGCTGGCTTCATGCAGCTCGCGCATCGTGCGGGTCACGGTGGTCGAAGCCGCGGTGGCGGATTCCTCCGTGAGCACCTGAAGGTCCTTCAGCGACTGCGAGATCGTGCCGGTGGCCCGCTCGCTGGCTTCGTTGATGAGCCGCGCGATGTCCTCGCTGTTGTCCATCATGGACTGGGTGAAGGTGAAGCCCTTGGCCTCGATCGCCTTCACGGCATTGTCCGTGACGCGGCCGACCTCGCTGGCAAATTCCTGGCTCTTGCCGGTGAGGGCTTCGACCAGCCCATGGCTGCTCTCGTCGAGGATGCGGGTCATCTGCTCCGCACGCTCGTTGATGGCGACGATGGCTTCGCTGGCCTTGCCGACGAATTCGTCCGCATGACCGGAGAAGTTGCGCGTCATCTCGGCGCTCATCTGAAGCAGGGTGCGCTCGACGTCGTTGGCGTTGGTGCGGATCGTGGCGCTGACGCCGGTGGATACCGCCGTGAGGCGGCGCTCGATGTCCTGGGCGCTGTCGCGCATCGTCTCGCCGGTGGTCGCGGAGAGGGCGGACAGGGTGCGCTCGACGGCGCCGGCATTCTCGGTGATGGCGTGATTGAGCTGTTCGAGCCGACCGGACAGAAGGTCCGCCGCGGCGCGGGTGCGCGATTCGATCTGCTCGGTGACTTCTTCCGCACGGCCGACCAGCAGGTCCTCGAACCGGCCCATCCGGCTGTCCAGATTGTTGGCGACTTCGAGGGCGCGATGGCCGAGCGTCCGGTCGATCTCGTCGATCTTGACGCCGACGGTCTCGGCAAGGTGCGCCCCGCGCGTGTCGATCACTTCCGTCACGTCGGCGATGCGTTTGTCGAGGGCGGCGATCACTTCCTTGCCGCCTTCGCCCAGCGTCTTGGCGATGTCCAGCACGCGGGTGCCGAGTGCCTCGTTGAGGCTTTCGGTGCGGCTGTCCAGGCTCTCCTGGAAGCGGACGAGCTTCTGGTCAAGGTCCGTCGACATCTCGCTGGTGCGCACGGCGACGCGGCTGTCGAAGTTATCGACATAGTTGCGGATGGCGTCCGCCACGTCCTGGGTGCGGTCGCTCAGGCGGTCCACCAGCTCCGAGCCATAGGTCTTCACGGTCCGGTCGAACTCGCCGAGATGCCGGGTGATGAGTTCACCGAGCATGGACGAGTCGCGGCCGAGGCGTTCGGCAAGTTCGCCGCCGTTCTGGTTGAACATGTCCTCGAAAGCCTGGAGGCGCGTTGTCAGCAGATGGCCGATGGCGTCGCTCTTGCCGTCGATGGCATCCGCGAGATTCTGTGCGCTGTCGCGGAAGGTGGTCGCGACGGTGTCGCCGCGCTCCACGATCACATCGGCGATGCGCGCGCTGGTCTGCTCGATGTTGGCGACCACTTCGCCGCCGCGCATCGTCAGGTCCGTCACCAGCGAGTCGCCCACGGAGCGCAGGGTGCTGTTGGCGTCCTCGATGCGGTTGACGATGACCTCGGCGAGCCGCGTGCCGGTATCGACCACCACCTCGGTGATCTGCTCGGAGCGGCCGGCCATCATCTCGACCACGGCTTCCGAACGCCGCGCGAAACTGTCGGTGACGGTGTCAAGGCGGGAGGACATCGCGGTCTGGAGGTTGTCCGCCAGCGTCTCGAATTCGGCGTGGATGTGGTCGGTCTTGAAGTTGAGGCTCGATGTCAGGCCCTCGGTGGCCTCGGCAATGGCGCGGCTGGTGCGCGTCCCGGTCTCCTCCAGGCGTTGCAGGATATCGCCGCCATGCACGCCGAGCGTATCGACGAGGCGGTCCGCAGCCGATGCGATGGCGCTGGTGGTCGTCGAACTGGTGCTTTCGAGGCGTTCGACGATCTCGCCGCTGCGTTCGTTCAGCATGTCGACCATGCGCGCTGCGGTGTCGGACATCGCATGGGTGGTCTGCGAGCCGGCATTGTCGAGCCGTTGCAGGATCACCTCGCTGCGCTCGCCGAGCTGTTCGATCATGCGTTCGGTGGTTTCGCTGATCGCGGAGCCGGTGAAGGAGCCGGTATTCTCCAGCCGCTGGATGAGATCGCCGCCGCGGTCGTTCAGGATGTCGATGAACCGGTCGGCGCTCGCCGCGAGGGTGGCGGCGGTGACGGAGTTGGCTTCCTCGATGCGGGCCACAGCCTCGTCGCTGCGGCCGGAGAGGGCTTCCACATACCGCGCCGCGCCATCGGCGATGGCATTGACAGTGAGGTTGTTGGCCTCGTCCAGCCGGACGGCGATTTCCTGGCTGCGTCCGCCAAGCGCCGTGATGAAGCGTTCGGTGCTGTCGGCAAGCGTGGAGGAGGCGAGGGTGTTGGTGCTTTCCAGGCGGCCGAGAATATCGTTGCTGCGCTCCGCCAGCGTTTCGATCATGCGGTCGGCGGTGGCGGCGATCTCGCTGCGGGTCTGGCCGCTGGTCGCCTGGAGGCGTTCCAGCAGGTCGCCGCCGCGTTCGCCCAGGGCGCCGATCATGGAGTCGCCGGCTTCGCCCAGCGCGCGGGTGATGTGCTCGCCCTTGTCGGCCAGATCCTCGGCGATGCGCCGCGCGGAATCCTGGATGCGGTCGGTGATCATCTCGCTGATCGAGGAGATGTCCTGGCCGAGGTCGAGGTGGACGCCGGCGATGGCCTGGCGGACGAGATCGGCCTGCGACACAAGGGTTTCGCGCTGGGTGGCCATGTCCTGGAGCAGGTCGCGGATGCGCAGCTCGTTGTCGTTATAGGCGCGCTCCAGCGCCGCGACCTCGTTCGAGACCAGGGTTTCGAGTTCGGAGGCGCGCGCGAGCGCGCGCTCGACGCCGTCGCCCATGGCGGCGACCTCGCGGCGGATCGCCTGACCCACCGACACGACGGATTCGTGCGCCGCCGTCTCCGGTTCGGAGAGCCGCATGGCGACGGTGGCCATGGCCTGGCCGATCGTCCGCATTTCCTGCGAGCGCCATGCGATATGCGCCAGTGCGAAGAACAGGATGAGCGGGGTCGCCACGAAGGCCGCGACGGCGATGAGCATGGCCGGGCTGGCGGTGAAGGCGGCCTGCAGCTCGCTGGCATAGGCAAAGCCGAGGCCGAGGCTGACGCCGACCCAGACGATGGCGAAAATCGTCGCGAAGACATAGGCGTTTGCGCTTGGCCGCTGCTGGAGCGAGCGCAGCACCTGGCCGATGGATTCCCGGTCGTCGTTGGCGGGCCGCCGGAGCGGGATATCGGTCTCGGCATCCTCGTCGAAGAGCTGCGGCTCGTCGTCGGTCCGCCGGCCGGGGAACCAGCCGTTGTCCGGCTGGACTTCGGGAGCGTGGGAGGACCCCGGCAGGCCGGGCGGGGGCAGCGGATGGCCGGTTCCGGCCGCGGGAAGATCGGTGGCCCGCACGTTCAGGGCTTCCTGGATGGCGGACAGCGCCACCTCGGTCGGATCCTTCATCTTGGGGGTATTGGCCATCGTCTTCGCCTCGTCGTTACGCCATACAAAGCCGGCTGCTTTCCGCCGGCCGCGAGCGCGTGAAATCACAGATTCCGCCGGAAAATCCGACGCTTTGGTTTCGGAGCCGCCCGCAACTGCTGCTCAAAAACCCATATTGCCGCACCCGCGATCCTACCGGTTCCGGGGTTGGGGCGAAACGGTAACTCTTAATCAGTTTTTAATCATCGTTAACGCCGGCCCCGAGCACATTAACCCCTACGGGAGCTTTCCCCAATCGAATCCCGTGAATTAATCCGGTTAACCGTCTGTTTGCCGGATTGCGGCTGGATGGGATGTTTCTGTCCGGGATTTCGACGATGGAACCTCGCCCCGCCAATTCCTCAGCCGGTCCCGCTCCCGTCGCCCCGGCGATCGATCGGGACCATCTTTCCCGGATGACCTTCGCCGATGCGGCGCTTCAGCGCGAGGTTCTGGCGCTGTTCGAGCGGCAGGCGGCGGCGCTGGTCGCCCGGATGAGGGGCGAACCGGCGGAGCTGGGCGCTCTGGCCCATACGCTGACCGGCTCGGCCCGGGGCGTCGGTGCCTGGCAGGTCGCGCAGGCCGCCGAGGACCTGCAAGCCGCCTTCCGGCAGTCTCCCGAAACCGTTGCCCCGATGCTCGAACGGCTGGCCGAGCGGGTCGCGGAAGCGCGGCGCGAAATCGAAAATATCCGCGCGGCGTCACCGGGCGGCGCGACGGTTGGCTAAAGTGGCCCGGCGCTCTATAGGAGGCCCGCCCGCACGCCGTGCGCCCCTGCCATTCGTGCCCTTGCCACTTGCTTTGGACCCATGCCGCAGATCACGTTCATCGACTTTGAAGGCCAGGCCCGCACCGTCGAGGGAGAAACGGGATCGACGGTGATGGAAACGGCCATCCGCAACGATGTGCCGGGGATCGAGGCGGAATGCGGCGGCGCCTGCGCCTGTGCCACCTGCCACGTCTATGTCGACGAAGCGTGGACCGCCCGCACCGGCGCAATGGGGCCGATGGAGGAGGACATGCTCGATTTTGGGTATGATGTCCGCGAAAACTCCCGCCTCTCGTGCCAGATCAGGATCACGCCGGACCTCGACGGGCTGGTGGTCCGCACGCCGGAGCGTCAGGGCTAGATCATTTTCGCGTTTTTTGACGCGAACCGGTATCCACTTCGCTCGAAAACGCTCTAATCGGCCTCGCCCCGGTAGCTCCACGCTTTCAACCGTTCGGCAAAGGCGTCCGGGATGGCGGTCGGGCGTCGTGAATCCGCGTCGATCAGCACCAAGGTGGCCGTGCCATGGGCCGCGCATTCGCCGTCACTGAAGACACCGTGCATCACGGTGTAGGAGGAGCGGCCGATCTTCGTCACGGCGGTGCCGATCTCGACCGTGCCCGGCCATCGTAACTCGCGCACGAAGGTGATCTCCGTATGCACCAGCGCGACATGGGTGCCCTCGACGCCGCCGCTGAGATCGCGCTCGTGGAACATCGTCACGCGGCCGGTCTGGAAATAATCGGCGATCACCGTATTGTTGACATGGCCCTGTACGTCGATATCCGCGAAACGGATGTTGTCCGTGGTCCGGTGAGGGAAGTCTGCAAGGTTGGGCGCCGCGCGGCCCGGCTTTCCGGAACTGTTCAAAATCAAGCCCCTGCAATGGTTTGCGCCGCATCAGCCGGCCGCGCATCACGGAAACGGACCTTCCCCGAAGCGGGTTGCTCGGCTACACAGTCGCCAGCGATGCGGCCAGTTATGTTGGATATCAGATGACAGAAGCAATCAAGACCGATGTGCTCATCATCGGCGCGGGGCCCTGCGGCCTGTTCGCGGTGTTCGAACTCGGCCTTCTCGATATAAAGGCCCATCTCGTCGACATTCTCGACCGGCCCGGCGGACAGTGTGCCGAGCTTTATCCCGAAAAGCCGATCTACGACATTCCGGCTCTGCCGGTGGTGACGGGGCAGGGCCTGACCGATGCCCTGATGGAACAGATCCGGCCGTTCGGCCCGTCCTTCACCTATGGCGAGATGATTGAGACCATTGAGAAGATCGGCGATCCGCTGTTCCGTGCGGTCACCGACCAGGGCACGGTGTTCGAAGCCAAGGTCATCGTGATCGCGGCGGGCGGCGGATCGTTCCAGCCCAAGCGGCCGCCGATCCCCGGCATCGAGGCTTACGAGGAAAAGTCCGTCTTCTATGCCGTGCGCAAGATGGAGCAGTTCCGCGACCAGCGGCTGCTGGTCGTCGGCGGCGGCGATTCCGCGCTGGACTGGACCATCAACCTTGCGCCCGTCGCCAGCCATCTGACGTTGCTGCACCGGCGCGACCAGTTCCGCGCCGCGCCCGACAGCGTCAACAAGATGATGACGCTGGTGGGCGAGGGAAAGATCGACTTCGTGCTGGGTCAGGTTTCCGCGCTGGAAGGCGAGGACGGCCGGTTGTCGAAGGCCATTGTCAAGCGCTCGGACGGGTCCAATTTCGAGATCGCCTGCGATGCGCTGCTGCCGTTCTTCGGCCTGACGATGAAGCTGGGTCCCGTCGCGAACTGGGGTCTTGAGTTGAAGGACGGCGAACTCATTCCCGTGGGCACCGAGACCTTCGAGACCAACATTCCCGGCATCTTCGCCATCGGCGATATCAACTGGTATCCCGGCAAGCTGAAACTCATTCTGTCCGGCTTCCATGAGGCGGCGCTGATGGCACAGAAGGCGCATCGCTATGTCTATCCGGAGAAGAAGCTGACGTTCCAATACACGACGTCGTCCACCAGCCTGCAAAAGAAGCTCGGCGTGAACTGACAATCATGTGCCCCCCTGCCGCGCGGCCGGGGGCGCATCTGGCGGAAAGCTTCCATAGATTACATTGCAGAAGTGTCAGCGCGGTCCGGCGTTCATCGTAGCCGGCGGCGGCAGCGGGCGGCTCGTCACTTCCGGCGCCGGCGGCAGGCCGAGCACGCCGCGCGCGGCCGGCAGCGCCGCATCCGCCATGGCGGCATGGCCTTCCGCGGTGGGATGGATGGCGCCGCCATATACCGCCGACAGCACGCCCCATGCGGCATCGTGAATATCCGCCGGCTGCATCATGGCCGGCAGCGCGTCTGGATAGGTCATGGCGGTGAAATAGCTGTCGTTGGCCGTGCGGACCCATCGCGCCCGCGAGGCATAGGGGCGGAACTCGGCGGCCGACGCGCCGCAGGCGAGCGGTTCGTCTGCCGCCGTTTCGTCGCTCCGGAAGCTGTCGCCGCTGGCGGAGAAACACTGGCGGTCGAACACCGGATCGCTGTCGCTCCGGGCGCAGAAGCCGCGCATCGCGAAATCGCGCTGATGTCCGTCCACGAATGTCATGCGGTCCTGATTCGGAGCGTTGCAGATCACGCCACTCTCGCACCGCGCCAGCGCCTTCATCGCCGGCAGGAATTTCTGCGAGACGAATGTGCTGGTGCGCCGAAGGCGCTCGGGGTCCGCGTTGAAGGCCGGATGGATGTCGAACCCGTCGCGCCCGCCGTTGCAGGTGCGCCCGCCGTCGACCTGTGCGGGGTGTCCGTAGGTGACATAAACGACGCGGCCGAGATTGCCGCCGACGAGCGGCTTCAGCGCCGCGCGCAGGCGGGCGAATTGTCCCGGCAGGCGCGTCGAGAGGATCGCTTCCGCTTCGTCGGGGGCCGCGATGACGCCGCTGCGCCGGAACAGCGCCCGTTCGGCGGTCCCCTCCACGATGATGTCGCCGACAAGGCCGGAGAACAGCACGTCGTTGGCCCCGATCGTGAGGAGAACGAGATCGAGTGCCCGGTCGGGTTGCGCCTTTCGCGCCGTGGCCAGCGCATCGCGCAGCGTTGCGATCTGGCCCGGCACGCTGCCGGAGCAGCCGCTCTGCTGGCCGGGCAGGGGGCATTCCGTCGCCTGCTGCGCATCCAGCAGGCCGGCCTCGATGGTCGCGCCGCTGCATGCCAGCGGCAGGAAGGTCACGGCGACATGCGGTTGCTCGATGGCCAGCGCCAGCGCGGTCCGCATCTGGTAGCCGTAGAGCGAGGCGTGGCAGGGCCCGCTCATCCACCGCGCGCTCTGGCGCTGCCAGGCGGCGACGGCCGCGGCCTCCGTCGTCGGCAGGCAGGAACGGTTGCCCCGGAATCCGGCGCGCACCGGGCGGTAATATTCCGTCCCCGTGCCGAAGCGGCGGAAGCAGAAGCCGCTTTCGCCGAGCCGGACCGGGCGGTCGGGATTGCCTTCCCCGGCGGCGATGGAATCGCCGAGCCCGGCGATCAGCAGGTCGCGCACCACGATGTCGGTCGCGGCCTGCTGGGTCCCGGCGGGAAGATGCACATCGACCGTCGCCGTGGTGGTTCGGCCGCGCGCGACGCGGAGCCGGATTTCCTCCTCGCACGGCACGTTCGCCTGCCGGGCCGGTCCCTCGCCGTCGTCGAAGCTCCAGTCGCACCGCAGGCCCGGCGGAAAATTGCCGCCGAGCACCACGCCGATCCGGTGATCCTCGGGCGCGAGATAATTCTCGCTGGTGCCATCCCGTTCGCAGGACGCCACCAGGCGGCCGGCGCGGTCGGTGCACAGGCGCTCGACGATGTCGCGCGCCCAGCCGCGGCCGTCGCTCTGCGCCGCGAGGCGCTGCTCGGTGCCGAGCACGCCGTCGTTGCGGAAGGCGGCGACATGGCGCTGGAAGTCGGCCTCGCGGCGGAACAGGCGGAACCTGTTCTTCACCTCCCAGATGACGCTCAGCTCGCTCGCACCTGTCGCAGGGAGCGGCTGGGCATGGGCGGATGCGGCCATCAGAAAGGCGGCGCAAAGGACGAGTGCAAGCAGGCCCGGACGGGCGGCTGTCCGGATCAGGAGAAGGATGATTCGCGCCCGTTTCATGGGCACGAACTGCCATGCCGCTGCGGCGGAATTATGGGCCGGCCGCGGTGAATTCCCGGCGAAGGCGTTGCGCGACAGCTATCAGCACAACGAATGTCGCCAGCCAGGCCAGGCGTGCGCCGTAACGATCATGGGCATTGGAAATGCCGGCGCAGATCGCGGCATTGCCGAGATAGGCCAGCGTGACGGTGCCGGCGAGCAGTCCCACGGCCGCCAAGTCCCGCCGGCGGCGGGCCAGCAGCATCACGACGGGAAGGGCCGCGAGGGACAGCAGCGCCAGCGGGATGTGCAGGCGGTTGAGCGTCTCGAAGGTAATGTCGCCGGCGATCTGCCGCGAGGCATTCATTGCGGCAGCGGCGGCCGGCGCGTGCTGTTCGATCATCCCGCGCGTGTGCCAGACGTCCTCGATGACTCCTTCGCCGGAGCCGACCTTGACGAGTTGCAGGCCGATCGCCTCCAGCGCGGCCGAAATCTGCCGGCCCGGATAGGCGCGCAGGCTTTCGAGCACGATCAGCCGCATTTCCGGGTCCATGGCGGCGAACCGGCCGAGACGGTCGAACAGACCGCCGCCCCAGAGGAAGTCGTCGGCTGTGGGGGGAAATTCGTTCCTGTGCTCGCACAGCCGCAGGCGCGGGTCCGGGCAGCGGTCGTCGAGATAGCGTTTGACGATGCCGTCCTGCATCATCCGCGCGAACAGGATGCCGTAGCCGCCCGGCGTCCAGGCGACGCGCCCGGACAGCGCATAATTGGTCCCGACCAGCAGAACCGCGCCCAGCACCAGGGAGACAGCCCCACGGCGCAGGCCGGCGGCGCTGACCGGGCTTCCGCGCCAGAGCCGGAGGACGCCGGCGCAGCACACGAGGCCGAGCAGGATCGCGATGGTGGCGGTATGGGTCGCGGCCGCGAAGGCGACGAGCCCCACCAGCGCCAGACGGTTGGCCGTCGAAAGATCCGGATATCTGAACAGAAGAAGATGGAGCGCCAGCACCGACAGCCCGGCGAAAATGTCCGTCAGCAGGATCGCGGCCAGCCAGGGCAGGGATGTGCCGACGCAGAGCACGGCGGTCGTGGCCGCCAGCGTCCGGGGGCCGAGGCCGTGGACGCGCAGCACCAGCGCGAGGAGCCAGACCGTGAGCCCGCTCTGGACGATCACGGCCGGCCAGAAGTCCAGACCCTTCAGGAGAAAGAGGAACATGCCGTAGACGGTGGACCGGCTCGGCACGAGATAGCCCTCGTGCCATCGCGCCAGATAGCCGCCGGTGTCGTACTGGATCAGTGGAAACCCGTTCCACAGTGCGGGCGCAAGCAGGGCAAGGCCGCAGATTACGGCCGCCGCCGTCCATGCGATGGTGATGGGCCTGGTCGCGATCCGCGCAGGCCGCGTGGCGGCCGGGCCGGCCTCTGCTGAGATGCTCACGTTTCCCCCGGCGGCCGCTTTATTTTCGGTTTGGACTGGCCGTCTGCTGTGCCGCGCGAATTAAGCCGGAGCAGGGCCTGTTGCAAGCGGAATGTCGGCCGTCAGGATGTCATGTTGCGCAGCCATCCGAGAATGGCCGTGCGCGGGCCCGGCGGCAGCCGCATCAGTTGCGCCTTCACGACCGGCGCCGCCTGGATCGCCATCTGGCCGACCCGGCCGCGCAGGCCGAGCGTGACGGCGTGGTCGCGCACCTCGCAGGCGTCTGTCGCGATGGACTTCTTGTAGGCATCCGCCGGCGCCAGCAGGTCATAGACGGCCCGTCCATGGGCGGCGCAATGGTCGATCGTATCCGCCATCTGAATGCGCCCCGGTCCGAAAGCTGCGAATTGCGGATCGGTCGCGCCCAGATAGGCGCACCAGCGCTCGCCATCGTCGAGCGCGATCTCGGTCGCGATCGCCCGGTCGCCAAGCCGCAGTTCGGCCGCGACCAGCCGGACGCGGCCGCGACTGCGGGCAATCTGCGCGAGCGCCCGTTCCCATGCGCCGTCGCCGATGACAGGGCTGCTCAGGCCACGCTCCGCGAGCCATATGCGCTTCTGCGCCAGCGCTGCGTCGAGCGCCGGCAGCGCCTCCTCGTCATACAGCACATGGAACGAGACCTCCCCCTGTTCGGCCAGCCGGCGGCGCAGGCGGCGAAGTTCGCGCGCATCCCGTGCCGCCCGTGCGACCGGCCTGGCAAGGTCCAGGAAGGGAGCCGATTCCGAAACGATGGAGGTCCCAAGCCGATTGAGGAACGGTGCGATATGCGCGTCGCTCCGCACTTTGCGAAGCTGCACGAAATGCGCGTGGCGGGGATGGCAGACCGCGCGCCATGCCGCGGCGAAATCGGCCGGCTGCGCGGAGCGGCTGGCGAGCATGTCGCCATACTGGATCAGCGGGTCGCCCAGAAAGCGGATCGCGGGGCTGCCCAGGAACCGTCCGATGACGGCCGCGAATAACACCACGGGCTGCCCGCCCCGATAGACCGTCGCGACAATGGGGGTCTCTCCCTTCCGCAGATGGGCTTCCGCGGCCGCCGCCGCGATCGGAAAGGACTGAAACGGCGTCGTCCGTCCGTCGCGCAGTTCGAGACTCTGCCAGGCGTTGCGTGAAGCCGCGATGGCATCGGGCCCGGCAACGGTTTCGACTGTCACGCGCGCGTCGGCATGTCGCTGCTTCACGTTGCCGACGAATGCGGCCACGGCGCCGGAAAGGGATTCCAGCGAAGTCAGCGCTTCGACCGCCAGAGGCAGCTCCGAGAGTAAAAAGGTTAGCGCCATTCGCCTGATTTCCAGCGACACGGGGATCAGAAGGAGGCTGCACTATAGCCGAGTAACCGGGAGAAACGTCGCGTCACAGCGCCGCTTCTGCCCGTTCCGGCGCGTTTAGATCAAATAAAGGTTAATGTGTCCGGACCGGCGCGCGGCTGCGAAATCCCCGGCTCGTTCCCGATCCAACCCCTCCCGGAAATGGGCCAAAAGCCGGACAACTTTGGTCGGTTGCGCTGGCGGAACGTTTACCCTGTCGGCCGGAGTGCCGGAGTTGATAAAATGCAATGGTTTCCATGAAGGCGGGGTTTGCAGACGGGGCGCGATAAGGGGGCATTCGAGCCCTGAGGATGCCCATGCGTATCGAGCGACTGCCCTTTGAACTGCCGGCCAACGACAATGCCAGGCGCGCTGCCTCGTTCCGGCTCATATCTCCGCTGCCCGCCGTGATGCGATTCTGCCCTCATTGCGGAGGGGTGCTCGAAGAAGGCGATTCAGCGGACGACTGTTCCGTGGCGCTGCGCTTCAAGCCGGTCCGAGCCGGCTGATCCGCCGGAAGCAGGTTCAAGGCAGATCCTCCGGCCGGCGGACCGGCCAGAGGATCGTCGCCGGTTAACGGCGGACGGTGCGGACCGCGCGCACCGCGCGGGGAGCCGGCTCCGGCGCCGGCTGGGTCAGAATGGCGAAGCCGCGGCAGGGCGACGTGAGGGCATCCACCAGCGCGACAACGCCGACGCCGACCACGAAGCCGCCCACCGCCGCGCCCGCGCCGGAAAGTCCGGTATGGCCGAAGCCCCAGGCGTGATGCAGCGCGACGGCGCTACCCACTCCGGCCACCGTGCCGGCGACCAGCGCGCCGGTCGGATCGGTGACGCATTGCGCCTGAGCGGACGCGGATGTGGCGGCACCCGCCGTAAGAGCCGTGCCGAGAGCCAAAGCCATTACGGTTTTGCGCATTTGACGTTCTCCTGTTGGATATTTTCTAAGGGAGGTGTCCCGCTTTCATAACCGGCGCGGCCGCCCGGGGTTCCCAAATACCGCGCTTCCGCCTTATTCCACCTTGACGCCGGCGGCTCGCTCCACCATTGTCCGCCGTTATGAACGGCCTTAACGCAATCTGCGGCATTTGCTGCGAGATTATCCGCTAGCGACAACGCTGGCTGCGGCCGTCTTTTCTCACATGTGAGACCCTTGGACGCCCGGCCAGAGAGGCCAGAAGGGCGCAGATGGACCTGAGATTCTACGATACGCTGACCCGCGAGAAGCGACTGTTCGTGCCGATCGATCCCGCGCGCGTGCGTATGTATGTCTGTGGCCCCACGGTCTATGACTATGCCCATATCGGCAATGCGCGGCCGGTCATCATTTTTGACGTGCTGTTCCGTCTGCTGCGCCATGTCTATGGCGACGATCATGTGGTCTATGTCCGCAACGTCACGGACGTGGACGACAAGATCAACGCGCGCGCCGCCGAACGCGGCATCGACATCCGTGCGCTGACCGAGGACACCTTCCGCAATTTCCGGGATGATGTGGCGGCGCTGGGCTGCCTGCCGCCGACGGTGGAGCCGCGCGCGACCGAGCATATCGACGAGATGAAGACGCTGATCGAGCGTCTTGTCGCCTCAGGTAATGCCTATGTCGCCGAGGACCACGTGCTGTTCAGCGTGCCGTCCATGCCGGATTACGGCCGGCTGTCGAAACGTTCGCTGGACGAGATGATGGCCGGTGCCCGGGTCGATGTCGCGCCCTACAAGCGCGACGCCATGGACTTCGTGCTGTGGAAGCCGTCGAAAGCCGGCGAGCCGGGCTGGCCTTCGCCTTGCGGGATCGCGACGCCGGGCCGGCCGGGCTGGCATATCGAATGCTCGGCGATGTCATGGAAACACCTTGGCGAAACCTTCGACATCCACGGCGGCGGCATCGACCTGGCATTCCCGCATCACGAGAACGAGATCGCCCAGTCGCGCTGCGCCCATGGCACGCAAGTGATGGCGAATGTCTGGATGCACAACGGCTTCCTTCAGGTGGAGGGCGAGAAGATGGCGAAATCCGCCGGCAACTTCATCACCATCCATGAACTGCTGGCCGACTGGCCGGGCGACGTGCTGCGCGTCGCCATGCTCGGCACGCATTATCGCCAGCCGATCAACTGGACGCTGAAGAATCTCGAAGAGGCGGAGAAGACGCTGGCGTCGTGGTTCGATGCTGCCGGAGAAGGGGCCGAGCCGCGCCCGGCCGACAGCGTGCTGGAAGCCCTTGCGGACGATCTCAACACGCCGAAGGCGATTGCCGAGATGCACGCGCTGCGCAGCCGGGCCGGTCGCAAGGCGCTGGCGGGCACGCTCCAGTTCTTCGGCTTCCGGCATGAGGCGTTCGAGACCTGGCGCGAGGCCCGTGCGCCGGCGGTGTCGCTTGCGCCGGAAGAGATCGAGCGTCGTCTTGCGGCGCGTCTTGCTGCCCGCGCCGAACGGAATTTCGCGGAAGCTGACCGGATCCGCGACGAACTGACCGCCATGGGCATCGTTCTCAAGGATTCCAGGGACGGAACGACATGGGAGGTCGCGCGATGAGCGGCGCGGCCAATCCCAAGCTCGGCCTGCGGCCCGCGCTGCCTGCGGATGGGCCGCTTCTGATCGCGATCTTCCGCGCCAGCATCGGCGAATTGACATCGGACGACTACAGCGAGACGCAGCAGGAAGCCTGGGCTTCCGCTGCCGATGACGAGGGCGCTTTCCTCAAGCGGGTCATGGACAATCTGGCGCTGGTCGCGACGCTCGACGGTTCGCCGGTGGCGTTCGCGACGCTGAAGGGCAACCGCGTCATCGACATGCTCTATGTCCATCCTGCCGGTACGCGGCGCGGCGCGGCCAGCCTGCTCTGCGATGCGCTGGAAAAGCTGGCCGCCGGCCGCGGCACGGAGAGCATCGCGGTCGATGCCAGCGACACCGCCAAGGCTTTCTTCGAGAAACGGGGCTATGTGCCGAAGCTGCGCAACACCGTGATGCGCAACGACGAATGGCTGGCCAACACCACCATGGACAAGCCGCTAGCGAGCAAAGGCGAAGCGTCATGAAGAAGCCGGATACGCCGTTTCCCCGCCATTGGCTTTACTATGTCATTCTGAAATTCGCGGTCATCGCCGCGGCTGCGGCCCTCGCGTTTTATGTTTTCGGCCGGATGTGAGTTGAACCATGGCCAAGGAACGCATCTATCTGTTCGACACCACCCTGCGCGACGGCGCGCAGACCAACGGCGTCGATTTCACGCTGCACGACAAGACCGTCATCGCCGGCCTGCTGGACGAACTGGGCGTCGATTATGTCGAGGGCGGCTATCCCGGCGCGAACCAGAGAGACACGGAGTTCTTCTCCGAACGGCCGCCGCTCAAGGCGCGTTTCACCGCTTTCGGCATGACGCGCCGGCCGGGCCGCTCGGCTTCCAACGATCCCGGCCTTGCCGCGCTGTTGCAGGCGAAGTCCGACGCCATCTGCTTCGTTGCGAAATCATCCGACTATCAGGTCCGTGTCGCGCTGGAGACGACGCCGGAGGAAAACCTCGCCTCGATCCGCGACAGCGTGCAGACGGCGAAGGCGGCCGGTCGCGAGGTGCTGGTCGATTGCGAGCATTTCTTCGACGGCTACAAGGCCAATCCCGCTTTCGCGCTGGCCTGTGCGAAAGCCGCCTATGACCAGGGCGCGCGCTGGGTCGTGCTGTGCGACACCAACGGCGGCACGCTGCCCCACGAAATCGAACGTATCGTCGGCGAGGTGACGAAAGCCATTCCCGGCGATCATCTCGGCATTCATGCTCATAACGACACCGAGCAGGCGGTGGCGAACTCACTGGCGGCGGTGCGCGCCGGCGTGCGACAGATTCAGGGCACGCTGAACGGCCTTGGCGAGCGCTGCGGCAACGCCAATCTTTGCTCGATCATTCCGACGCTGAAGCTGAAGCCGGATTATGCGGAACGGTTCGACATCGGCGTCAGCGAGGACCAGCTCAAGACCCTGCCGCGTGTTTCCCGGGCGCTGGACGAACTGCTGAACCGTGCGCCCAACCGCCACGCGCCCTATGTCGGCGACAGCGCCTTCGCGACCAAGGCGGGCATCCATGCTTCCGCCATCGTCAAGGACCCGCATACCTACGAGCACGTGCCGCCGGAAGCGGTCGGCAATCAGCGCAAGCTGTTCGTGTCCGATCAGGCCGGCAAGTCCAACGTGCTGGCGGAGTTGGACCGCGTCGGCCTGTCCATCGCGAAGGACGATCCGCGTCTCGGACGGCTCATGGACGAGATGAAGGCCCGCGAGGCGCTGGGCTATGCCTATGAGACGGCGGATGCCTCCTTCGAGCTGCTGGCGCGCGGCGTGCTTTACGGCGTGCCGAGCTACTTCACGGTCGAACGGTTCGATGTGACGGTCGAGGGGCATGACAACGGCGCCGCACACCGGGCGGTCTCGCTCGCGGTCGTGAAGCTGAAGGTCGGCGACGAGATGCTCATCTCGGCGGCTGAAGGCATCGGCCCGGTGAATGCCCTCGACCTCGCGCTGCGCAAGGACCTCGGCAAGTATCAGAGCTATATCAACGGCCTCGAGCTGACCGACTATCGCGTGCGCATCCTCAATGGCGGCACCGGCGCGGTGACGCGGGTGCTGATCGAGAGCCAGGACGAAAATGGCGAACGCTGGACCACGGTGGGCGTGTCGCCGAACATCATCGAGGCGTCGTTCCAGGCGCTGATGGATTCGATCGTCTACAAGCTGGTGAAATCCGGCGCGCCGGGCTGAGCCGCCATGGCGTTTGGAGGGCCGTGAATGCCGCCGCGCGCGGGGACCGCGTCAAAACGGATATCCAAGTTTTAGGAATTAAGTCTTGACAGCGTCACGCTGTTGAGCTATCATCGCTGCATGCTCGGTTATTGCGTCCGGCGGGGCGAGGGGCAGGCGATGCGTTCCCTGACAGGGATGGCCGGGACAAGCCCGGCCATGACGGCGGAGGGGCTGACAGCCTCTTTGGAAGCAGCCACTCTGAAGCAGCCTCTTTTCAAAAGCCTCTAAAGCTTTTCGGCGAGCTGCGGCGGCATTGTCTTTTCCGCCTCGCTGACCCGGCGGGCCGCCTCGCGCAGGCGCGGCAGCACCTCCGCCATGTCGTCCGCGACCAGAAGCTCGAAGGTCAGCCCGGCGCGGATGAATTCCATGGATCGCATATGGTCGAGCAGGGTGCAGAGCGGGTCCCAGAAATTCTCCACATTGGCGAGCAGGATGGGCTTCTTGTGGCGGCCGAGCTGGGCCCATGTGAGCTGTTCGACCAGTTCCTCCAGCGTGCCGACGCCGCCGGGGAGGGCGACAAAGGCATCGGCGCGCTCGAACATCAGCCGTTTGCGCTCGTGCATGTCGCGGGTGACGATCATTTCCTGGACCTCGCGCAGCGCATGTTCACGCGCCGTGAGAAATTCCGGAATGATGCCGGTGACTTCGCCGCCGTTGTCGATCACGGCCTCGGCTATGGCGCCCATCAGGCCGACCGAGCCGCCGCCATAGACCAGCCGCACGCCGGCCGCGGCCATTTCCCGGCCGAGTTCCATCGCCGCTTCGATGAAGGCCGGATCCGCTCCCGGACCGGAGCCGCAATAGACGCAGATGGATCGAATTTCGCTCATACGATTGCTGTGCAGGTGCGAAATGGCGGCGTCAAGGCAGATCGCTCCGGAGAGCGCGCGGCCATGAAAAGGCGCGCCGAGGCCGGCGAAACGCAGAAATGACGTGTTTTTCGACCCTCTTTCAAAGTGGATTGATCTCCGGAGGGGTGGTCGCGGGTTAAAATAATTCTATATGTGTGCTGTTCCCAACGCGCCGGATTTCTTCCTGGATGAGCCCTTCCTATCGCAATCGCCAGACAGGCTTCTCCCCGAGCGCGGCCGGTGAAGGCGAGGCGGACAACGAGAGCGGAGCCCTGTTCCGCACCCTCTATCATCTCTGGCCCTTCATCTGGCCTCATGACCGGGTGGACCTGAAATGGCGTGTGGTGGGCGCGCTGGTGCTGATGGTGCTGGCCAAGCTGGTGACGCTGGCGGTGCCGTTCGCATTCAAATGGGCGGTGGATGCCCTGACTGGCCAGAACTCGGCGCCGTTTGCCGCCGATTCCTGGATGACCTGGGCCATCGCCGGCCCGGTGGCGCTGACGCTGGGCTACGGCGGGATGCGCATCCTGATGGCGGTGCTCACCCAGTGGCGCGACGGGCTGTTCTCCAAGGTGGCGATGAATGCCGTGCGGCGGATCGCCTACCTGACTTTCGAGCATATGCACAAGCTGTCGCTGCGCTTCCACCTGGAGCGCAAGACCGGCGGGCTGACGCGGGTGCTGGAACGCGGCCGGACCGGCATCGAGACGATTTCCCGCCTCGTTCTGGTGCAGCTCGCGCCGACGGCCGTGGAACTGGCGCTGATCACGGTCGTGCTGCTGTATGAATTCGACTGGCGCTATGTCGCGGTCGTGCTCGGCGCCATCGCGGTCTATCTGATTTTCACCTATTACGCGACCGAGTGGCGGATCGGCATCCGTCGCACGATGAACGACAGCGATACCGAGGCCAACGTGAAGGCCATCGACTCGCTGCTGAATTACGAGACGGTGAAGTATTTCGTGGCGGAGGACCGCGAGGCGGCGCGCTACGACAAATCCATGGCGCGCTACGAGGGCGCCAGCGTCAAATCCTACAATTCGCTGGCCATTCTCAACATCGGCCAGGCCATCATTTTCACCATCGGCATGACCGCCGTGATGGTGATGTGCGTCCAGGGAATCCAGCAGGGCACGCAGACGGTCGGCAATTTCGTCATGATCAACGCCATGATGATCCAGCTCTATCAGCCGCTGAATCTCATGGGGATGCTGTACCGCGAGATCAAACAGGCGCTGATCGACATCGAACACATGTTCGGGATTCTGGCCCGCGATCCGGAAGTGGCCGACACGCCGGACGCGCCGCCACTGCGCATCGCGGACGGGCGGGTTAGCTTCGACAATGTGACATTCGCCTATGATCCGGACCGGCCGATCCTGAAGGGGCTGTCCTTCGAAGTGCCGGCCGGGCATACGCTAGCCATCGTCGGTCCGTCCGGCGCCGGCAAGTCCACCATCTCGCGGCTGCTGTTCCGCTTCTACGATGTGCAGGGCGGCAGCATCCGCATCGACGGGCAGGATATCCGCGACGTGCAGCAAGCCTCGCTGCGCGCGGCTATCGGCATGGTGCCGCAGGACACGGTGCTGTTCAACGACACCATTCGCTACAACATCCGCTATGGCCGCTGGGATGCCAGCAACGAGGAGGTCGAGGAGGCCGCCCGGCTCGCCCAGATCGACGCCTTCATCCGGCGCTCGCCGCAGGGCTATGGGACCGAGGTCGGCGAGCGGGGCCTCAAACTGTCCGGCGGCGAGAAGCAGCGCGTCGCCATCGCCCGGACCATCCTCAAGGCTCCGCCGATCCTCGTTCTCGACGAGGCAACCTCCGCGCTCGACAGCCACACCGAGCGGGAAATCCAGGCCGCGCTGGATCGCGTCTCGCGGAACCGGACCACCCTGATCATCGCCCACCGCCTCTCCACCATCGTCGGAGCCGACGAGATCATCGTGCTCGACCACGGCGGGATCGCCGAGCGCGGCTCGCATTTCGAACTGCTGCAACGGAACGGCCTCTATGCCGGCATGTGGAACCGGCAGCGGGAGGCGCAGGAGGCCCGCGAGAAGCTGGAGCAGGCGGAGGAACTGCCGGCAACCGCACCGAAGCCGGACCCGCGCGCAGAGGCGATGGAGGAAGCGGCGGATAGCCGGCCTTTGCCCAAGCCGGACATGCTTCCCATCGACGCGGCGGAATAGCAGAAGTCATCGTGACCGCCGCCGGTTTATGATACGACAACCTGTCCGGACAGGCCCGCCGGTGGCGCGGCCATCCCCTCAGTTGAAGGATTCAGATGTCGGTCGTCGATTCCATTCGTGCCCAGCTCGTTCCGATCCATCGTGAAGGCTATCCCTTCATCGGAATCTTCGCGGTGGCCGCGCTGGTGCTGTTCTGGCTGTGGGAGCCGCTGGGCTGGATCGGGTTCGTGCTGACGGCCTGGTGCGTGTTCTTCTTCCGCGATCCGCCGCGGGTGACGCCGGTGCGCGAGGGTCTCGTCGTTGCCCCGGCGGATGGGCGGATCAGCCAGGTCACGGCCGCCGTGCCGCCGAAGGAACTGGGGCTGAGCGAGACCCCGCTGACGCGCATCTCGATCTTCATGAGCGTGTTCAACTGCCATGTGAACCGCAGCCCCGTGACCGGCCGCATCGCGCGGATCGCCTATACGCCCGGCAAATTCCTCAATGCCGATCTCGACAAGGCGAGCGAGGACAACGAGCGCAATGGCTTCGTCATCGAGACCGGTTCGGAACGCATCGGCATGGTGCAGATCGCGGGCCTGATCGCCCGGCGGATCGTCTGTTTCACGCGCGAAGGGGCGGGCGTCGGAACGGGCGAGCGGGTCGGATTGATCCGCTTCGGCTCGCGGGTGGACGTCTATCTGCCGCAGGGAACCCGGCCGCTGGTCGCGGAAGGACAGACCTCGCTCGCGGGGGAAACCGTCCTGGCCGACCTTCGGGCGCCGGCCGGGGACCGCGAACGGGCTTATCGTATCGATTGACCCCGCGGATGCGGCAGGGTCCAGTTCACCGGCGTTGAATCAGACCCGCGACTTATCTTTTTGTTCGAGCATGATGTTTTCCGAAAGCCGGTTGCCACTTTTCGGGATCATGCTCCAGGGCGGCCAACGGAGGGTGGTTGGGAGGATGGCTGGGCATGGAGCAGTTCCCGTTTGAGCGCGGCGAGAGGGGCGGGCGCAAGCGCCCCCGCTTCCGGATGATCCCGGCGCGCATGCTGGTGCCGAATCTCATCACGCTGCTGGCGCTCTGCGCGGGCCTGACCGGCGTGCGCCTCGCCATGGAGGGCCGGCTGGAATGGGCGCTCGCGGCCATCGTCTTCGCGGCTTTTCTCGACGGGATCGACGGCCGCGTCGCGCGGATGCTCAAGGGCACCTCGCGTTTCGGCGCCGAGCTGGACAGCCTTGCAGACTTCTTCAATTTCGGCGTCGCGCCGGCGCTGATCCTGTATTTCTGGGGACTGCATGAGATCGGCTCGCTCGGCTGGATCGCCGCGATGGTCTTCGCCATCTGCGCCGCGCTCCGGCTCGCCCGCTTCAACGTGATGATCGACGACCCCAACAGGCCGGCATGGAGCGGCGATTTCTTCGTCGGGATGCCGGCGCCCGCGGGCGCGATCTCGGTGCTGCTGCCGATCTATCTCACCTTCCTCGCCCTGCCGCGCGGCGTCGCGCTGATATGGTTTTCCTGCCTCTATACGCTGGCCATCGCGTTTCTGATGGTCTCGCGCCTACCGGTGTTTTCCGGCAAGCGGACCGGGCGCCGTGTCGCGCCGGACAAGGTGGTGCCGATCTTTCTCGCAGCCGTGCTGCTCGTGGCGGCGCTCATCGCCTATCCCTGGCAGATGCTGACGATCGGAACCCTCGCTTATCTTGGATCGCTGCCCTTCGGGGTCCTGTCGTATCGCCGCCATCAGGAGGCGGACCGGGCGCTCGCGGCGGCGCAGGGTTCGGGTCCCGCCGGGGGGCAGCCTTCTTCCGGGGCGTCGCGGGGGACGGGCGAGGGAGCCGCTTCCGCGCCACCCGCGCCACCGCCGGGTCCCGCGCCCTGAGACCCTGCCACCATTGAGGCAAATAATAGCCCGGCATCCGGCTGCCGGTTCATCGCCGGGCAGCGTCGCGGACCTCAGCCGGTCAGCGTCCCGGCAGCGGATGCCCCGGCATCAGGTCGTAGGGCAGGGCGAAGCCCGGCAGCGCCCTGATGCGGTCAAGCCAGGCGCCGATATTCTTGTAGTCGGCGGCGATGTCGAAGCCGAACTCCTCCTTCGGATAATAAAGATAGGCCACCAGCGAGAGGTCCGCGATGGTCGGCTGGTCGCCGAGAATGAAGGCGTGCTTCTCCAGACGCTTCTCGACGATCTGGAGCGCGCCGAGGGCGCGGCCCTTGAGGAATTCGAGCACAGCGGGATCGCCCTTCGTGCCGGAGACGAAATAGAGAAAGCGATAGAGCCCGAGGAAGCCGTTGACCTTCTGGTTGTCGAAGATGATCCAGCGCATCGCTTCCAGATGCTCGGCATCGTTGCGCGGCTTGAACTTGCCGGATGCGTTGGCGAGATAAGTGAGGATCACGCCGGACTGGCTCAGCTTCTTGCCGCCGTGGACGAGCACGGGCACCTCGCCCATTTCGTTGACCTCGGCGCGATATTCGGGCGTCCGCTGGGTGCCTTTGCCGAAGGCGTCGACAAAGACCGGCTTCCAGTCCGCGCCGATGAGATTGAGCATCAGTGCCACGCGATAGGAATTGCCGGACTGTGCGAAACAATAAAGCTCGTATTCGGCCATGATGGCTCCCCCCTTTTGAAGGAATGTCGTGGCGATCTGCGCCGCCACGACATTTTCGCGCAATGAACTTCAGGATGAAACTTCAGGACATGGTCGGGATGTTGAATTCCGCGCCGGAGCGGATGCCGGATGGCCAGCGCGAGGTGACGGTCTTGGTCCGGGTGTAGAAGCGGATCGAATCCGGTCCGTGCTGGTTCAGGTCGCCGAATCCGGAGCGCTTCCAGCCGCCGAAGGTGTGGTAGGCCAGCGGAACGGGGATGGCGAAATTCACTCCGACCATGCCGGTGTCCACCCGCGCCGTGAAGTCCCGCGCGGTGTCGCCGTCGCGGGTGAAGATCGCGACGCCGTTGCCGTATTCGTGCTCGGAGGGCAGGCGGAGCGCGTCCTCGTAGTCCTTCGCGCGGAGGACGGAGAGCACCGGCCCGAAAATCTCCTCCTTGTAGATGCGCATGTCGGTGGTCACCTTGTCGAACAGGCAGCCGCCGAGGAAGAAGCCGTTTTCGTAGCCCTGAAGCTTGAAGCCGCGCCCGTCCACCAGCAGTTCCGCGCCTTCCTTCACGCCGAGATCGACATAGTCGCGGACCTTGTCGCGCTGCGCCTTCGTCACCAGCGGGCCATAGTCGGCCTGCGGGTCGGTCGACGGGCCGACCTTGAGCGCCTCGACCCGCGGAACCAGCTTCCTGATGAGCAGGTCGGCGGCCTGTTCGCCTACCGGAACCGCGACAGAGATCGCCATGCAGCGCTCCCCTGCGGAGCCATAGCCGGCGCCGATGAGGGCATCCACCGCCTGATCCATGTCGGCGTCCGGCATGATGATCATGTGGTTCTTGGCGCCGCCGAAGCATTGCGCGCGCTTCCCGTGGGCCGCGGCGGTGGCATAGACATAGTGCGCGATGTCCGACGAGCCGACGAAGCCGACCGCCTTGACCCGCGGATCGACCAGCAGGGTATCGACAGCTTCCTTGCCGCCGTTGACCACGTTGAACACGCCGGGCGGCAGGCCGGCTTCCAGGAACAGTTCGGCCAGCCGCATCGGCACGGACGGTGCGCGCTCGGACGGCTTGAGGATGAAGGCATTGCCGCAAGCCAGCGCCGGCGCGGCTTTCCAGAGCGGGATCATGGCCGGGAAGTTGAACGGCGTGATGCCGGCGACGACCCCGAGCGGCTGGCGGATGGAATACAGGTCGATGCCCGGTCCGGCCGCGCCGCTGAATTCGCCCTTCATCAGGTGGGGAATGCCGCAGGCGAACTCGACCACTTCCAGCCCGCGCTGGATGTCGCCCCTGGCGTCCGCGAAGGTCTTGCCGTGTTCTGAGGAGAGCAGGCGGGCGAGATCGTCATATTCCTTCTGCACCAGCTCCAGAAACCGGAACATCACCCGCGCGCGGCGCTGGGGATTGGTCGCTGCCCAGGCGGGCTGGGCGGCGGCCGCATCGGCGATGGCGGCCTGAACCTCGGCCCCGGCGGCCAGCGCGACACGGGCCTGGACCTCGCCGGTGTTCGGATCGAATACGTCGCCGGCCGCTCCCGAAGCGCCCGGAACGGGCTTTCCGCCGATGAAATGACCTATTTCGCGCATCGCTGTATCTCCCGCGTCACCACGCCTTTCTTTCAGCAACCACGGCCAAGGTCCAGCCCGGAAGCGGCGGTCGGGCGCGCGCCAGCCGCCGCCCGTTAAGGGTAACGCTCCTTTAAGAGCGCCCGGCTAGTGTGCCACCGTCGCCCAGAACGGGCGGCGTGTTGCGTGTGGAGCGGGCATGGATATCGCCACTGGGCTGGGGTTTCTCGCGGGCATGGGCGTCATCAGCGCGCTCATCCTGATGGGCGGCAACCTCGGAATGTTCGCCGACAGCCACGCCTTCATCGCCATTTTCGGCGGCGCTTTCGCCGCGACGCTGATCCGCTTCCCGCTGTCCTCGATTTTCCACGGGATGCCGCTCGGCCTGAAATACGCCTTCACCATTCGCCGCATCACCCAGCGCGACCTCGTGGACGAGATCGCGAGCCTTGCCGAGATCGCCCGCAAGTCCGGACCCGTGGGGCTGGAGAAAGCGGAAATCTCCGATTCCTTTCTCGCCAAGGGCGTGCGTTATGTCGCCGACGGCTATGACCCTGTCTTCATCCGCGACAATCTGGAGCGGGACCGGGACAACTTCCTGACCCATCTCGACGAAGGGCAGAAGATCTACCGTTCGATCGGCGACTGCGCGCCGGCCTTCGGCATGATCGCGACGCTGATCGGCATGGTGCAGATGTTCGCCAACATGACCGACCCCGGCAAGCTTGGCCCGCTCATGGCCATCGCGCTGCTGGCGACCTTCTACGGCGCGGCGCTGGCCAACCTCGTGTGTCTGCCGATCGCGGACAAGCTGCATGTGAAGCTGGTCGACGAGGAACTCAACCGCAGCCTGATCATCGACGGCGTGCTGATGCTGCGGGACTCCAAGAGCCCGGCGCTGGTGCGCGAGATGCTGCTGACCTACCTGCCCGAGAAGCATCGCCACGACCCCGCCGAAGCGGCGGCGACCTGACGCGGACCGACAGGCGGAAGGACGGACCATGGCCAGACGGAAGGAAGCACACGGCGGCGGCCACGGCTGGTTCGTCACCTTCGCGGATCTCATGGCCCTGTTGGTCAGCTTCTTCGTGATGCTCGTGGCCTTCTCCACGCAGGACCAGGCCAAGTTGCAGGTCGTGGCCGGCTCCATGCGTGAAGCTTTCGGCGTGCAGGACCAGGTGCGCTATTCCGGCGTGATCGAGACGCCGGGCCTGCCGACCCGGCCGAAGCTCAAGAATGTCGCCCGCGTCAATCCGGAGGACGCCTCTGCGACGCCGACGCCCGACGAGGGCGGCCGGTTGCAGGATTACGGCTCCAAATTCGACAAGGACCGCGCCTTCTCGCTGGCTTCCGCCTCGCTGCGCCAGTCCTTGCAGGAGCTTCCGGACATTACGGAAGTGTCCAAGAATATCATGATCGAGGAAACCAAGGACGGCCTGAATATCCAGATCGTGGATCAGGACGGACGGGCGATGTTCGCGCAGAACGCCAAGGAGCCGCTGGAGCGGACGCGCCGCGTGCTTCAGGCCATCGCCGGCCCGCTCCGGCAAATGCCCTATCGGATTTCCATCATCGGGCACACGGCCGCGACGCGGCTGCCGTCGCCGGCCGGCTACGGGCCGTGGGAACTGTCCGCGGACCGCGCCAATGCCGTGCGGCAGGTGCTTGCGGCCAGCGGGGTGCCGTCCGGCCATTTTCTGCAAGTGGCGGGCAAGGCCGACACCGAGCCGCTGTTTCCGGACGATGCCTATCTGGCGGCCAACCGGCGGGTGACCATCAGTCTGCGGCGGGAGGCGCCGCCGATGCCGCCGAATGCAGGTCCCTGACCCGGCCCGGCTTCACGGGAACCCGTTGCGCCAATTCATGTTATGGTGCCAGGCCGCCATCGCGCGAGCCCGTGCTGTCGCCGGGCCGTATTGCCGGCGTCGTGACATTCGGATAAGCCGCCCATCCTCGCGGCAGCGTAAGCCGCGTTCAAGGGCGCAAATCCCATGACGAGTTCCGCTGCCGAGACTTCCCCGGCCCCCTCCGATACCGACGCGCACAAACCCACGGCCGGGCTGTGGGCACTCACGCTCGGCAGCGTCGGCGTGGTCTATGGCGATATCGGAACCAGCCCGCTTTATGCGTTCCGGGAGGCGGTGCTTGGGGCGTCCCAGGGCGGCAGCGTCACCCGCGAGGTGGTTCTCGGCATCCTCTCGATGATCCTCTGGGCGCTGATCCTCGTCGTCGCGGTCAAATACGTCACCATCCTGCTGCGCGCCGACAATAACGGGGAGGGCGGCACGCTTTCGCTCACGGCGCTCGCCACCCGGGCGCTGGGGCGCCGGTCGAACGTCATCTTCGTCCTTGGCGTGATCGGCGGCGCGATGTTCCTCGGCGATTCCATGATCACCCCCGCCATTTCGGTGCTGTCCGCGGTCGAGGGCCTCAAACTGGTGACGCCGGCGCTGGGGGACCTCGTGGTCCCGATCGCCGTCGTCATTCTGGTGTGCCTGTTCGTCGTCCAGAGCCGCGGCACCGCAAAGGTCGCGGCATTTTTCGGGCCGATCATGGTGCTGTGGTTTCTGTCCATCGCGGGGCTGGGGCTGCTGCACATCCAGGACGATCCCGGCGTCCTGTTCGCGATCAATCCTTATTATGCGTTGCGCTTCGCCTACGACCATCCCTTCATCAGCATGATCGCGCTGGGCGCGATCTTCCTCGTCGTGACCGGCGGCGAGGCGCTCTATGCCGATCTCGGCCATTTCGGCCGCAAGCCGATCCAGATCGCCTGGTTCGCCCTCGTGCTGCCCTCGCTCATCATCAATTATTTCGGTCAGGGCGCGCTGGTTCTCGCCAACCCGGCGATGATCGAGAATCCGTTCTACCGGCTTGCGCCCGACATGCTGCTTCTGCCGATGGTGCTGCTGGCGACGGCTGCCACCGTGATCGCCAGCCAGGCGGTGATCACCGGTGCTTTCTCGCTCGTCTATCAGGCGATCCAGCTCGGCTATGTGCCGCGCCTGACCGTCGTGCATACATCCGCTTCGCAGGTCGGGCAGATCTATATTCCCCGTGTGAACTGGCTGCTGATGCTCGGCGTGATGCTGCTCGTGGTGATGTTCCGCACATCCGGAGAGCTTGCCGGGGCCTATGGCATCGCCGTCTCGACCGCGATGGTCATGGACGGACTGCTGGCGTTCCTCGTGATCCGTTACATCTGGAAATGGCCGTTGTGGCAGACGTCGCTGGTACTGATCCCGCTGATTCTGCTGGATATCGCCTTCTTCTCCGCCAACCTGCTGAAGCTGATGGACGGCGCATGGGTGCCGATGCTGTTCGGGGCCTGCATGCTGGTGCTGGTGCTGACATGGCGGCGGGGAACGCAGCTTCTCGCGGAGAAGACCCGCCGCTCCGAAGTGCCGCTGGAAACGCTGGTGCGCAGCCTGGAGAAAAGTCCGCGGCCGGTGGTGCCCGGCATGGCCATGTTCCTCACCGCCGACCCGGATTCCGCGCCCACCGCGCTGCTGCACAATCTCAAGCACAACAAGGTGCTGCACGAGCAGAACGTGATCCTCACCGTGGTGACGCGGGATACGCCGCGCGTGCCGGAGGCCGAACGGGTGACGCTGGAGGCGCTGTCCGACCGTTTCAGCAGGATGACGCTGACATTCGGCTATATGGAATCGTCGAACATTCCCCGCGCGCTCGGGCTCGCCCGCAAGCAGGGTTTCAATTTCGACATCATGTCGACCTCGTTCTTCCTTTCGCGCCGCGCGCTCAAGCCGTCGCCGCAGTCCGGCATGCCGCTGTGGCAGGACCGCCTCTATATCGCGCTTGCCAAATCGTCGAGCGATGTCACGGACTTCTTCTCCATCCCGACCGGACGGGTGGTCGAGGTCGGCATGCAGGTCACGGTGTGAGGCGTCCGGGCCGTGCGCCATGGGCGGCGGCGGGCGCGGGACGCCTCGTTTCGGCTCTTGATCTGGGGCGGAAGCTGCGCCAGTGAAGAAGCGGACCCTACGGCCGCCCGCACATGACGGGGTAGCCGATCCGGAGGCAGACCATGAGCGATTCCAGCGGCGATCCGCGCGTGCAGAACCTGACCGTCGATGAAGTCGCCCAAGGCGTGCGAGACGGAAAAATGTTGCTTGTCGATGTCCGCGAGCCGAACGAAACCGCGGTCGAACGCTACCCCGACGCGGTCGTTGTTCCCCTGTCGTCGTTCGACCCTGCGCAGATCGACCCGCAGGGCCGGCGCGTCGTGTTCGCCTGCCGGTCGGGGCGGCGCTCCGTGACCGCCTCGCTGGCGGCGCAGGAGAAGGGCCTGCCCTACGACGCACACCTTGCCGGCGGCATTCTGGCGTGGAAAGCCGCAGGGCAGCCGACGGAAAGCTGAAGCCGGAACTGCAAACTGCCTTGCCGCCGTTCCGCGCGCGGCAGACAGACGAAGTCCCTGCCGTTGCCGGCGCCTGCCGCCCACATTCCGGTTGCTGACATGAATCCGACTTTTGCGGATATCCCGGTTTCGGTTTTCGAGATCATGTCGCGGCTGGCCCGCGAGCATGACGCCGTCAATCTCGGACAGGGCTTTCCGGACGATCCCGGACCTGCGGATGTGCGCCAGCGCGCGGCCGACGCGGTGATGAATGGCTGGAACCAATATCCGCCGATGATGGGCCTGCCGGAATTGCGGCAGGCCGTCGCGCGCCACTACCGGCACTGGCAGGGCCTCGAACTCGACCCGGAAACCGAAGTGATGATCACCTCCGGCGCGACCGAGGCGATTGCCGGTGCGCTGCTGGCGCTGATCGAGCCCGGCGACGAGGTCGTGCTGTTCCAGCCGCTATATGACGCCTATCTGCCGCTGGTGAAGCGGGCGGGAGGCGTCCCGAAGATCGTGCAGCTCACGCCGCCGGACTGGGCGCTGACAGAGGAAAAGCTTGCGGCTGTCTTCTCGCCCAAAACAAAAGTCGTGCTGTTCAATAATCCGCTGAATCCGACCGGCACCGTCTATCCGCGCGAGCAGCTCGAACTGCTGGCGCGGTTCTGCGTCGCGCATGACGCCATCGCGATCTGCGACGAGGTCTGGGAGCATGTGGTGTTCGACGGGCGGCGGCATGTGCCGCTGCTGGGCCTGCCCGGCATGCGGGAGCGCTGCGTCAAGATCGGCTCGGCGGGCAAGATATTCTCCCTGACCGGCTGGAAGGTCGGCTTCGTCTGCGCCGCGCCGCAGGTGATGAAGGCGCTGTCCCGCGCGCATCAGTTCATCACCTTCACGACGCCGCCGAACCTTCAGGCGGCCGTGGCCTACGGCCTCGACAAGGACGACAGCTATTTCGAGACGATGCGCGGCGACCTTCAGCGCAGCCGCGACCGCTTCGCGGCGGGGCTCTCGCGGCTCGGCTTTCCGGTGCTGGAGTCTCAAGGCACCTATTTCATCAATGTCGATCTCGCCCCGCTCGGCCTCAACGAGGATGACGAGGCGTTCTGCAAGAGGCTCGTGGCCGACCATGGGGTGGCGGCCATCCCGGTCTCGGCCTTCTGCGCCGACGACACGCTGCGCTCGGTGGTACGGTTCTGCTTCGCCAAGCGGGACGCGACGCTGGATGCGGCATTGGAGCGTCTGGCGGGCGTGCTGGGGCGCGCCTAGCTTCAACAAAGGAAGGAGGTGTCGGAATGCTGCAAGCCGTGAAACTGGCACTGTGCGCGCTGGCGCTGACCGTCTCCACCGGCGCCATGGCGCAGGGCCGCGTCGTGAATTTCTACAACTGGTCGAACTATGTCGATCCGCAGGTGCTGAAGGACTTCACCGCCGAGACCGGGATCGAAGTGCGTTACGACACCTTCGATTCCAACGATACGCTGGAGAGCAAGCTGCTGATGCAGAAGTCCGGCTTCGACGTGGTGGTGCCGAGCGGCTATTTCCTCGAACGGCAGATCAAGGCCAACGTGTTCCTGCCGCTGGACAAGGCCAAGCTGCCGAACCTCGTGCATGCCTGGGACGAGATCGCCGAGCGCCAGGCGGCTTACGATCCCGGCAACCGCTTTGCGGTGAACTACATGTGGGGAACGACGGGCATCGGCTACAACGTCGCCAGGGCGAAGGAAATCCTCGGCCCCGACGCGAAGATGGATAGCTGGGATATCCTGTTCAAGCCGGAGATCATCGCGAAGTTCAAGGACTGCGGCGTCCATATGCTGGATTCCGCCGACGATGTGCTCGCGGCGGCGCTGCATTATCTCAAGCTCGATCCCAACACGACGCAGGAGGCCGACCTCAACAAGGCCGCCGAACTGATGATGACGATCCGCCCCTTCGTGCGGAAGTTTCATTCCTCGGAATTTCTCAACGCGCTGGCGACCGGCGAGATCTGCCTCGCCTTCGGCTATTCGGGTGACGTCAAGCAGGCGCAGAAGGCGACGAAAGCCGCCGGCAGCGCTGTCGAGATCGGCTATGCCATCCCCAAAGGCGGCGCGCAGATGTGGTTCGACAATCTCGCCATCCCGCGCGATGCGCCGAATCCGAACGAGGCCCATGCCTTGATCGACTTCCTGCTGCGCCCGGAGGTGGCGGCGAAGAACTCGAACATGGTGGCCTATGCCAACGGCAACAATTCGAGCCAGGTGCTGCTCGACAAGGCCGTGCTGGAGGACCGCTCGATCTATCCGGATGCCGAGACGAGGAAGTCGCTCTACGTGCTGCGCGCCCGCGACCAGCGCACCCAGCGCGTGATGAACCGGATCTGGACCCGCATCAAGACCGGGCGCTGACGCATTCGTTCGCGGAGAGGCTTATCGCCAGCGCCGGTGCATCCACAGCCACTGTTCGGGATGCTCGCGGACCCAGCCCTCGATCACGCTGTTGATGGCCTGGGTCGTGGCGGCGATATCGACGCGGCCGTCGTCGCTCCGCACCGGGGGCACGGCTTCCGTGAGGTCGGCGCGGAAGCGATGGCCGGGCAGGCGGATGATGCGCACGCCATGGATCGGGCAGTCCACATGCTGCGCCAGACGTGCGAGCAGGGGATTGGCCCGCGTCGTGCGGCCGAAGAATTCGATATCGACGCCGCGGGTGTAATACTGGTCCACCAGCATGCCGACATGGATGCCCTGTTCCAGCAGCTTCAGCAGCTTCACGGGCGCATCGAGGCTGGTCGGCACCAGCGTGCCCATGTTGACCGCGCGCAGGTCCTTCACCAGTTCGTCGATGCGGCCGATATTCGGCCGGCGATAGAGCGCCGCCGACTCGATGCCATGGGCCGCGGCGGCCACCGCCGGCATCTCCCAGTTGGCGAGATGGGCGGTGAAGACCAGCGCCGGTTTGCCGTCGTCGCGGAGTTGCGCGAAGCGGTCGATGGTGCCGGGCGTGAATTCGATGCGCCCGTTCTCGGGATGGTCGAGATCCGCGGTCCAGAGCTTGTCGAGATGGGCGAACTCGGCGGCCATGCGGCCGAGATTGTCCCATGCGCCGGTGAGAATATGGTCGATCTCGTCCGGTGCTTTCTCCGGAAAGGCGGCTGTGAGGTTGGCGCGCGCGAGCTTGTGTTCGGGCAGCGCGCGGCCGATGGCGCGCATGATGCGGCCGGCGCGGTCCGCGGCGCGGTCCGGGTCCATGCGCCGCACCAGCCTGACGATGCCGACGGCGGCATTGCCGAGCGCGGCGGTGCCGAAGGTCTTGGTCCAGCCGCGCAACCGGCGCTTCAGGGTGGAGCCGCTCGCCATGGTCGTCCGTTCAGAAATGCACAAGGACCTTGCCGAACACCTGCCGACTTTCGATCCGTGCGAGGCCCTGCTCGAAGTCGGTCAGCGCGAATTCGGAATCGATGATCGGCGCCATGCCGGCGGCCATCTTGGCGAGGCTCTCGCGGATGGCGCGGATCGGTGCGCCGAACGAGCCGATGATGCGGTATTGCTGCTGGAATAGCTGCATCAGGTTGATGGTCGTGGTCGGGCCGGAGGTGGAGCCACAGGTGACGAGGCGGCCGCCGCGCTTGAGCGAGAGCAGCGAGCCGTTGAAGGTCTCCGCGCCGACATGCTCGAACACGACGTCTACGCCCTTCTTGGCGGTGATCTTGCGCACCGCGCCTTCGAAACGGTCGGTGCGGTAGTTGATGACGTGGTCGGCGCCGAGCGCGCGGGCCTTCTCGCCCTTGGCGTCGTCGCCGACGGTGGTGATGACGGTGCAGCCGATGGCCTTGGCCATCTTGATCGCGACCGAGCCGATGCCGGAGCCGCCGGCATGGACCAGCACGGTCTCGCCGGGTTCGAGCTTCGCATTGTCGAACAGCATGTGCTCGACGGTGGAGAAGGCGATCGGCGCGCAGGCGGCGTCGCGCAGGCTGACACTCTCCGGCACGGGAATGACGAGCCGCGCCGGCATGTTCAGCAGGTCGCGGGCGAAGCCGTCGATGTGAAAGCCCATGATGCCGCCGACATTCTCACAGAGGTTGTCGCGGCCCTCCCGGCAGGCGCGGCAAGTGCCGCAGGTCATCGCGCCGTACATCACCACCTTGTCGCCGGGCTTGAAGGCTGTGACATCGGTGCCGACCGATACGATCTCGCCGGAGGCTTCCGCGCCGACCGCCAGCGGGAACTTGCGCTTTGCGAAGGCCATGCCGCGAAAGCCCCACAGGTCGAGATGATTGAGCGCGACAGTCTTGACGCGGATCTGCACTTCGCCTGCGCCGGGCGCTGGCGGATCGGGCAGGTCCGTGAGTTCGAGTTGGCGATCTGCGATCAGGGCGAGCGCGCGCATGAGTGATCGTGCCTGTTCAGGAGAATGACGGATTGCGTAGCCGCCCGGCCCCGCAGGCGTCAACCCGGCGCAGCCGGGCCGGCTCAGGCGAGGCGGGTTCAGGCCGGTTCCGGGCTCAGGACCAGCGAGACATTCTGCCCGCCGAAGCCGAAGGAGTTGGAGATGGCGTGGCGCATCTTCACGTCACGCGTGACATTCGGCACCACGTCGAGCGGGATCGCCGGGTCCGGCACGCGATAGTTGATGGTCGGCGCGATGCGCTGATTGGCGAGAGTCATCAGCGTGACCACCGCCTCGATGGCTCCGGCGGCCGAGAGCGTGTGGCCGATCATTGACTTAGTGGACGAGGTCGGCAGCGACTGGACGCGCTCGCCGAACACGGCGGCTGCGCCGACATATTCCATCTTGTCGTTTTCCGGCGTGCCGGTGCCATGGGCGTTGACATAGTCGATATCGTCCGCCGTCAGGCCGGCATCGGCAATGGCTTGCCGGATGCAGCCGATGATGGGCTTGCCGTCGGGGCTGGAGCGGGTGCGATGGAAGGAGTCCGCCATTTCGCCGCTGCCGGACAGCACGCCGAGGATGCGCGCGCCGCGGGCCTTGGCATGGGCATAGCTTTCGAGCACCAGCGCGCCCGCGCCTTCGGCCATCACGAAGCCATCGCGATTTTTGGAGAACGGCTTGGCCGCTTCGGAGGCCGGATCGTTCTGGGTCGAGAGCGCCGAGAGCAGCGAGAAGCGGATGAGCGACTCTGCGTAGATCGAGCCGTCCGCGCCGATGCACAGCGCGGCTTCCGTCTCCCCGCGCCGGATCGCCTCGACGCCGAGCTGGATTGCCGTCGCGCCGGAGGCGCAGGCGGTGGTCAGCGAAATCGGCGAACCTTTGGTGCCGAGCCGGTCTGCCAGATGGTCGGCGACGGCGAAGAACTGGAACCGCTCATGATAGCCCCTGAAGGGCGCGGTGCTGCACTGGCGTAGCGCAGCGTCATAGCCGATGCGCTCGTCCGGGCTGGCCTTGTGCGCGGCCAGCGCCAGTTCGCGGCGCTGGGGCCATTCAAGCTCCACCGGGGGCATGGCGAGGAACAGCGGGCCTGGGAAGTCGCCCTTCGCGCCGATACCGGCCTGGGCCACGGCTTCCTCTCCCGCGATGGTGGCGAAGCGTTCGGTCAGTTCCGGCGCGCAGAGCGGCTCCACGGCGATGAAATCCACCGCGCCGGCGATGCGGGTGCGCAGGCCGTCGGTTGCGAAGCGGGTGATCGGCCGGATGCCGGATTCGCCGGCCGTGAGCTTGCGCCAGTTGTCCTGCTGGCCGATGCCGAGGGACGTCACCATGCCCATGCCGGTGACGACGATGAGGGGGCGGCCCGCGTGGTCCAGATCAGCCGGCATGAGCGGCGCCTCCCTCGATGCGTTCCACCAGCGCCAGACCCTCGCCGCGCCAGTGGCCGACGCTGGTGACGAGCGCCTGTGTCAACGGTCCGGCCATCGCCGCTTCGCCCGGCGAGCCGTTGGCCGGCGCGAACAGTTTGCCGCTGCGAAGCGCAAGCGCGGCAAGGGCGATGTTCAAGGGAAACTGGGTCTCGAAGCCATGGCCGACGCGGCTCCCGATGGCGCGGACCGGCAGGCCGGTGTCGCGCAGGACGGCGTGTTCGGCGGCGGTCGCCGGCTCCGCGCCGGTCGCGCCGGAGACGATGGCGGCATGGTCCGGCCGCAGGTTCGGCGCGATCCGCTGCCACAGCGCCCGAAGGGTGTTTTCGATGTCGCCGGCTTTGCGGCGGCTGCGGTCCGAGGCCACGTTCGTGAGCTTCGCAAACGGCGTCGCGCCCCGCGCGGCGGCATGCGCCGCGCTTTCCAGCACGAGGAACGCTCCCATGGAGCCGAGCGCCAGCCCGCCCTCCGGCCCGCGTTCCCAGACCGGCGCGAAACGGTCCTTCAGGTTGAAGCTGCCGAACTCGTAGAGCATCAGCATGTCCTTGCGGGCGGCATTGTAGGAGCCGCCGACAAGGGCGATCTCGCTCTGTCCCGCCGCGATCTTCGCATGGGCGAGCCGCACGGCATCGACGCCGGCGGCTTCCTCGCCCATGAAGGTGCGGGAGGAGCCGGTGACGCCATGGACGATGGAGATGTTGCCGGCGAGCAGGTTCGGAAGCTGGGCGAGGAACAGCGTCGGCCGCAGGTCCGTCATCAGCCGTTCGTTGAGGGCCTTGTCGTCCGCCGTGCCGGTGGCGAGGTCGGCCATGATGGAGTCGTCCACCGCGATGTCACGCTCGCCGCCGGTGGCGGCCACGATCATGTCCATGCGCGAGAGGATGTCGGCCTGGCCCTTCACGCCGGCGGAATCGAGGGCAAGACCAGCGGCATGGACGCCGAGACGCTGCCACGCCTCCATCTGGCGCTGGTCGCCCTTCTTGGGGATCTGCTTGTCGAAATCGACCGGCGCGAGCGGGTGGATGACATACGGCGCGAAACCGGCCGTATCGACATTCACGGTGCCGGCATCGAGCGCGGCAAGATGCGCCTCCGGCCCTTCGCCGAGGGACGAGACGATGCCGATGCCGGTGATCCAGATGTCGCGGGAGGATGTCACGTTGGCGCTCTCATGCGGTGCCGCCCGGGATAGCCGGCAGGGGAAAGCCCAGCCGTTCGGCCGTGGCGCGCATCTGCTCGCGGAAATGGTCGTTCGGGAAGGGCGTGAGGCGGAAGGTGAGCGTCGCCTCGCAGATCGGCTTGCCGTCGCTGCGGGTCTTCGCCTTGGTCACGGCGAAGCCGGAGCCTTCGTGCTCCAGCACGGCTTCGATATCGAGGCGCTGCCCCGGCGGCACGAAGGTGCGGAATTTCGCTTCCTTCACGGCGGCCAGAAACGGCATCCGCGCAAAGCCGGTCTTGCCGATCACCAGCCAGCCGGAGGTCTGCGCCATCGCCTCGATCAGCAGCACGCCGGGCATCAGGGGATGGCCAGGAAAATGCCCCTCGAAAATGGTGCTGTCCTGCGGCACGTCCGCCTCGACGCGGATGGTGTCGGCGGGCAGGTCGAGCGCGACGACGCGGTCGATGAGCTGAAAATATTCGATGCGCATGGCGCCCTCGTCAGGCCGCGCGGCGCGGGCGCATTCAGGCGCTCTTCGCGGCGACGAGTTCGTCGATGCGCGCGCTGAGATTTTTCAGAACGAAATAGTCGTCCGTCGATGCCTTGCCTTCGTTGACCTCGGCGGTCCACTGTTCCAGCGGGATCTTGATACCGAACGCCTTGTCGATGGCGAAGGCGATATCCAGAAAGTCGAGGCTGTCGATTCCGAGATCGTTGATCGAGTGGCTGTCCGGCGTGATGGTCTCACGCGGGATATCGCAGGTTTCCGCGATGATATTGGCCACGGTCTCGAAGGTGGACGACATCTTAACTTCCTGATCCGTCAATCGTTTTTCTAAATTTGCTCGAAACCGCCGGGCAGCGGGAACGGGGCGCGGCGCAGCCGCTCGCAAGGCTGCTGCGAACCAGCGCCGGGTATACCCCAAGCAAGCCGGGAAGTTCAATGCCGGCGCTACCGGCGATGCGGCGTGGCGCGGAATGCCTGCGGCGGGTTGTCGCGCGTCGGGGCGGCGGCCCGATTGACGCCATGTTTCGGCTTATGGGGGTCTCCCGGGTTGGGACTTCCCCGGAGACGGAATGAAACGACTGGTACTGATGGGTGCGGCTCTCGCGGCCGGAACTTTGGGATGGATGATGGCCGATGTCGCCGGCGGCGCGGCTGCGGAGGCCAGGAGCAAGGCGCGGGCCCAAGCCGGCGTCGCTTCGGTTTATCACAAGAAATTCGCCAACCGGCGCACCGCCAGCGGCCAGCGCATGAATCTTCATGCGATGTCCGCGGCCCACCGCACATTGCCTTTCGGCACCAGGGTTCGGGTGCACAACAAGCACAACGGCAAAAGCGTGGTCGTGCGTATCAACGATCGGGGGCCATTCGTGCGCGGCCGGGTCATCGACCTCTCGCCCGCCGCCGCGAGCAGCCTGGGCTTTTCAGGACTGGCGCCCGTGAATCTGGAAGTGCTGGCCAGCGCCGAATAAGCCGAGCCTGTCGGATACACTGGCCGGACGGCGGCGCTGCGCCGCCGTCACGGCTCCCGGAAGGGCAGGGCGGCCCCGGCCGGGAGCGGCATCCTGAAGACGTTCAGCGTCATCGCCACCAGCGCGTAATAGCCGAGAATGCCGGTCAGCTCGATGGCGCCGGCTTCTCCCAGCACTTTATGAATGCGCCGGTAGGTGGGGTCGCTGACGCGCCGGCTCCGATACAATTCGGTCACGAAATCGAACACCGCAGCCTCGTCGGCGCGCAGCTTTGCCGGCCGGCGGCCGGCCCGGAGCGCCCGGATCGTGGCGGCAGGCAGCCCCGCCTCCTCGGCGATGGGGGCATGGGCATGCCATTCGTATTGCGCGCGCCAGTGGCGGGCGGTCATGAGGATGGCGAGTTCCGACAGGCGCTTGGGCACGCTGGTGCCGAGCCGGCAATGGCCTCCCAGCGCCTGGGCGAGATCGCCATAGGCGGGGGCGCGCAGATAGACGGCGAAGGGCCCCTCGATGGGCGTATCCTTGCCCCGTGGGCCGGATCGGATCGCCGCGAGAAGCGCCTTCTGCTCGGCCGTGAAGTCGGCTTCCGCCAGCGGCGCGAGCCGGCTACGCCGTGATTTCGCAGGTGCCGGCCGCCCGGTGGCGCTTGAGGAAGATTTGCTGGACGATTTGGCGGAAGACTTGCTGGCGGCGGGGCGCGCTGCGTGTTTCGGAGGGGTCATGCCTGTTGCCTGTCTGCGATGAAATCGCCGGAGGCTAGAGGCTTTTCGGCTTTGATGGAATCCAGGCCAAAACGCCGTGTCTTGTTGTGACGCTCCAGAGGCTTTCATGGCTGCGTGGAGCCCGCCAGAACGCCGCCGGAGCTGGTTTAACGAACCGGTTTGGCAATGTGCCGGGACGAGTGGCTGTCCGGCGGCTGAAACAAAAAAGGCCCGCTTGCGCGGGCCTTTTCGGAAGTCGGAGTAGCTTAGTAGCAGGACACGGCGCGCAGCCGGCCGGACCGGGTGCGGACATAGCAGGGCTCCGCCGGAGCCGTCGCGGCACCAAGGATGCCACCGGCCGCCGCGCCGAGCACACCACCGGCCACGGCGCTGCCGACCGAGCCGCCGGCCGCGGCGCCGATGGCCGTACCGGCCACACCGCCGATGAGCGCGCCGCCTGCGGCCCGCTCCTGCTGAACGGTCTGGCAGCCCGCGAGCGCCAGCGCCGCAACACCGGCCAGAATAACCTTCTTCATGACAATCTCCCTCAACCAGAGCGCAAAATGGGACGAATAAATCGGCCGCCGCTTCGTTGCGGTGGTGCGCAAGGCCCAACCACTCCGCCCCAACTTGGGAATCGCAGAATAGTTCCCTCCATCTGCCTTCACAATCCTCTCCGCCCTCAAAGTCGATGAATGGTTTCGTGGGTGTTATTGGCTCCCGGAAACCGATGTCGCATCGGAGCGGGAACGGTCGAGCAGGCGCTTGGCAGCAGCGGCTCGCTCCGAGTGATGATTGTGCAGTAACTCAAGCTCTTCTTCGGAAAGGTCCTCTGCCAGCGCAATATCGTCTGACGCACCTTGCACTGTGAAGATCAGCTCCGCGAGCTTGGCCTGAAGCGCCAGGGTGTCGCGATTCTGCGTGCTCTGGATGAGAAAGACCATCAGGAAGGTGATGATCGTCGTCGAGGTGTTGATGACGAGCTGCCAGGTGTCGCTGTAGCCGAACAGCGGCCCCGTCGCCGCCCAAACCACCACCAGCAGAGCGGCCACGATGAATGTCGCGGGGCGGCCGCTGAGCCGTGCCACCTCCCGCGCGATCTCGTCGAAATGGGCGTGGAGACCTTTGGCCCCGCCCGCAGGCGGGGACTTCGTGGTGGCGGTGGGTGATCTGGATGCCATGTGAGCGACGCTATGAACGCCGTGTCAGCCTGCGAGAGTGCCGGAGGCGCGAGGGGTCAGTTTCCTTCGGCTCCGGCCAGCACGGCGCGGACCGCCTGATCAGGCCCGAAGTCCTCCGATCCCTTGATGGCCATCAGGTCGGACAGGCGGGCGCGGGCGCGATTCACGCGGCTCTTGATCGTTCCGACAGCGCAGCCGCAGATGTTGGCGGCTTCTTCGTAGGAAAATCCGGACGCGCCGACCAGAATCAGCGCTTCGCGCTGCTCCTCGGGGAGCTTGCTCAGGGCTTCCCGGAATTCGCCGAACTCGATCTTGCCGTCCTGCTCCGGATGCGCCTTCAGGCGGGCGGCGTAGCTGCCGTCACTGTCGGCGACCTCCCGGCGGCGCTTGCGATACTCGGACCGGAATAGATTCCTGAGAATGGTAAACAGCCAGGCGGACATATTCGTGCCCGGCTGAAAGGAATGGATGTTCGCCAGCGCGCGGACGAGGGTTTCCTGAACGAGGTCGTCCGCCCGGTCCACGGTGCCGCACAGCGAGATCGCAAAGGCGCGCAGGCTGGGAACCGCACCCAGAATGGCGTCGCGCAGAGAAGGGTCAAGAGACATCAGGCTCCTCCCTTTTCACTGTCTCCGCCCTGTGTGCCGGGCTTCCCGCCGTCAAGCTGGTTGAGCAGATCGAGAAAGCGGTCCGGCACGCCCTGGTCCACGACATCGTTATATATGGCGCGCAATTGTTGTCCGATCTTGGCCTGGACCTCCCGGGTCAGCCCGCTTTTCGGCGGGGGCGTGGAATCCGTGTTTGACAACATATTCGCCTTGCGCCCCAGTGGTTTGTCGTTTTCCATCGTGTTCCCCTGACCCGCCGGCTCCGGCAGGAAACCCTGCCATCCAACGTGGAAGTTGTTTTTTGGTTCCATCGGTGTTGGAACTTTAATCCGGGCCCCGAGTTATGTCGGGATCTGTTACGCGGGAGGGGTCATTGTCGCCGTCACAAACCGTTGCGCCGCATCTGCCTTATCTGAGGAGATATGCTCGCGCTCTCACCGGCAGCCAGCAATCGGGCGATGCCTATGTGGTCGCCGCCCTGGAGGCGTTGATCGCTGATCCGTCGGTGATTCGCGGGCCGGACCAGGCCAGGGTGGCGATCTATCGCCTTTTCACCAAAATCTGGAATTCGCTGGACGTGAATGCCGCCGGCGGGTCCGGCGATGATGGCGTGCCCGCCGAACAGCGGCTCACCAATATCACGCCACGGCCGCGGCAGGCGTTTCTGCTCGTTGCGCTGGAAGGTTTTTCCGAGGCGGAAGCAGCGGAAATCCTCGACGTCGATGTGCCGGGGCTGCGGCAGCTCGTGGACGAATCCGGCCGCGAGCTTGCGGCCGATATCGCGACCGACGTTCTCATCATCGAGGACGAGACCTTCATCGCGATGGAGCTTGAAGGGCTGGTGGAAGGACTGGGCCACAACGTCATCGGCGTTGCGCGGACCCATTCGGAGGCCATCGCCCTTTCTAAGAAAAAGCGTCCGGGCGTCATTCTTGCCGACATCCAGCTCGCCGATGGCAGTTCCGGCCTCGATGCCGTGAACGAGATGCTCCAGAGCCTGGAGGTGCCCGTTATCTTCATTACGGCTTATCCCGAGCGCTTCCTGACCGGCGAGCGGCCGGAGCCCGCGTTTCTGATCGCCAAGCCGTTCCAGCCCGCGACGGTCTCCGCGGTGCTGAGCCAGGCGCTGTTCTTCGACCGCCGCGCCCGGCCGCGCGAGCAGCAGATCGCCTGACCGGCTTCGTCGCGACGGCATTTCGAGCTTGAAGGGCGGCAGTTGCCGCCCTTCTGTTTATCACCCATCGTTGATCAGTTGGCGCACCCGGCGGATCGGAACCGGCCACCTCCGGCGGCGTTGTTTCCTCAACAGGAGCAACGCGCTGCTTGCAGCAAACCGGGATCGCTTCCATGCGCATCGTATCTTTCACCACGGCGGCCACCGCTGCCGCCCTTGTCGCCAGTGCTGCCGTGCTGGATATCGCCGGATATCCTGTGACCGACCGGATCGGCGCCGCCCTTGAGCCCGCAGCGGCGCAGGCGAGCGTGCCGCCCACCACCGCCTCGCTCACTTTCGACGCTCGTTTCAACGCCGCCAATCCTCACGGGGTATTCCGTCAGGGCAAGCAGGCGCGCCAAAGCCTGACGGCGCCGAAGGACGAAAGCCGGCCCGCAGGCGCGCCGTCGCCGGCCTCGACGACCCGTTCCGAGAGAGCGCTCGAAGGGTGTGACGAGGCTTACAGTCCGCTGGCCCGCGTTCAGGTCGCGACCTTCGTCGGGCGCTGTTTGACGTGATGGACGCGGACGCGCGATCTCCCGAAGCGGGGAGAGTGTTCGCATTCTTTCCGCTTCGGACCCTTGATATCCTGCCGTGGATTTCATTTCATGCCGAAGGGCCTCATCGTCGGTGAGGGCATCCGTTTCCCGAAAAGATTTCTGATACTGATTGATGGCTTCCCGGATTGAAGATTATGCGCTGATCGGCGATTGCGAAACTGCGGCGCTTATTGGCCGGGATGGTTCGCTGGACTGGCTGTGCTGGCCGCGGTTCGACTCCGATGCCTGTTTCGCCGCGCTTCTGGGCGACGAGAAAAACGGGCGCTGGCGCATCGCGCCCAAGGGCGAAATTCTTGAAACCCACCGGGAATATCGCAAAAACACCCTCATTCTCGAAACCACATTCGAGACGGAAACCGGCGTTGCCACGCTGATCGACTTCATGCCGAAGCGCGGGCCGAACAGCGACATCGTGCGCATGGTCGTCGGCCGCCGCGGCCGGGTGTCGATGTGTTTCGAAATGATCATGCGCTTCGGTTACGGGGCGATCGTGCCATGGGTGACGCGGCTCGATGACGGCACGCTCCGCATCATCGCCGGGCCGGACATGGTGACCTTGCGCAGCCCGATCGTCACCCATGGCGAAAATCTCACCACGGTGGCGAACTTCACCGTCCGCGAAGGGGAGACGATTCCGTTCGTCCTCACCTAT
>DATMEW010000175.1:0-14616 GCA_035556495.1 Xanthobacteraceae bacterium
ACAGGAAAGAACTCGAGCTTAGACGCAGCACAGATGACGCGGAAGCATGACCGTTTTGCGCCCCTGCCGCAAGGATCGCATGGCAGCGATCACATGACAGCGATCACATGGCACGGATCGCACGGAAGGCCCGCATCGCAAGATCTCATCAACCGCCGGGGCAAATACCGTCCGCCGATCATATGCGCCAGCCTCACGCGGCAGCATGGCGACATCGTGACGCCCGCCCCGGCCGGGGCGCTCCGGTCACATATTCGGATAGTTGGGGCCGCCGCCGCCTTCCGGCGCGACCCAGGTGATGTTCCGATTCGGGTCCTTGATGTCGCAGGTCTTGCAGTGGACGCAGTTCTGCGCGTTGATGACGAAGCGCGCCTCTGCGCCCTCCTCCACCCATTCATAGACCCCGGCCGGACAGTAGCGCGTCGAGGGTCCGGCGAAGACCTCCAGTTCGGATACCTTCTGCAAAGCCATGTCCCCGACCTTGAGATGCGGCGGCTGGTCTTCCTCGTGATTGGTGTTGGAGAGGAACACCGAGGAGAGCCGGTCGAAGGTCAGCTTGCCGTCCGGCTTCGGATAGGCGATGCGCCGGCATTCGGCTGCGGGCTTCAGGCATTCGGCATCGGCCTTGCCGTGGCCGCGGGTGCCGAACAGCGAGAAGCCGAAGGTGTTGGTCCACATGTCCAGCCCGCCGAGCGCGATGCCGAGCCAGGTGCCGAACCGCGACCACAGCGGCTTGACGTTGCGCACCTTCCACAGGTCGCGGCCGATGTCCGAATCCCGCCATGCCGCCTCGTAGCCGTCCAGCACGTCATTCTCCCGGCCGGCGGCGAGCGCCTCGGCGACATGCTCGGCCGCCAGCATGCCGGACAGCATCGCATTGTGGGAGCCCTTGATGCGCGGCACGTTGACGAAGCCTGCCGCGCAGCCGACCAGCGCGCCGCCCGGCACCACCAGCTTCGGCACCGACTGATAGCCGCCTTCGGTGATCGCCCGCGCGCCATAGGACAGCCGCTTGCCGCCCTCGAACGTGTCGCGGATCAGCGGATGGGTCTTGAACCGCTGGAACTCGGCAAAGGGATCGAGATACGGATTCTCGTAATTCAGATGCACCACGAAACCGACCACGACCTGATTGTCCTCCAGATGATAGAGGAACGAGCCGCCGCCGGTCCGGCTGTCCAGCGGCCAGCCGAAGGAATGCTGGGTCAGGCCCGGCTTGTGCTTGTCCGGCGCGACCTGCCACAGTTCCTTGAGGCCGATGCCGAATTTCGGCGGCTCGCGCCCCTCGCCCAGATTGAAATCGTGGATCAGCCGCTTGGTGAGGTGCCCGCGCGCGCCTTCCGCGAACAGGGTGTATTTCGCCCGCAGCTCGATGCCGCGCGTGAAGGACGCCTTGTGCTCGCCGTCCCTGCCGATGCCCATGTCGCCGGTGGCGACGCCGGCGACCGCGCCGCTCTCCGTGGTCAGTATCTCGGAAGCCGCGAAGCCCGGATAGATCTCGACGCCCAGCGCCTCCGCCTTGGCCGCGAGCCAGCGGCAGACATTGCCCAGCGACGCCACATAGTTACCGTGGTTCGACATCAGCGGCGGCATGAAGATGTTCGGCACGCGGATGCCGTTCTCGGCCGTGAAGACATAGAACCGGTCGTCGGTAACGGGCGTCTTCAGCGGGGTGTCGCCCTCGCTGCGCCATTCAGGCAGCAGACGGTCCAGCGCGACGGGATCGATCACCGCGCCGGACAGGATATGCGCGCCGACCTCCGACCCCTTCTCCACCACCACGACCGAGGCGTCGGGCGCAACCTGCCTCAGCCGGATCGCCGCCGCGAGGCCGGCCGGGCCCGCGCCCACGATCACCACATCGAATTCCATGGCTTCGCGCTCAATGGCTTCGCGGGCGGGCAGTTCGTCCGTCACGGGGGCGTCAGCGTCCATCTCAGCTCTTTCCGAAGGCTTGGATAAAGGGCTCGAATAAAGGGCTCGAATACCTGCCTCCGATAGCCTGCAATTGAACGAATCAAAAGAGGCTTGACCGGCCGGAACCTTATCCCTGCCGCCGCCGGCCGGGTCGTGCAGGGCCGCATTGTGCCGAAACCGGTGCCCATTTTTCGGGATCATGCTCTTTGCCTGGGCATGATCTTGCCCGAAAACCGGTTCCCACTTTTCGGGATCATGCTCTAGGATGCGCCAATGCGCCCCACCCTCGACCATGCCCAGGCCGCCGCGCTGCTCGCCTTCTATCGCGATGCGGGCGTGGATGCGTGCGTCGGGGACGAGCCGGTCGATCGCTTCGCCGCCGTGGAGCCGCCGCCCGCGCCGCCACCGGCGCAGCCGCGGCGCGCCGCCCCCCTGCAAGGCAGCGGGCCCCCGGACATCGGCACCCGGACGCCGGAGCCGCCCGCGAGCCTGCCCCTTCTCACGCCCGACGCCGCCGCACAGTCATCCCAGCGGCTCGCCGCCGAAGCGCAGAATCTCGACCAGTTGCGGGCCGCCATCGAAAGCTTCGACGGCTGCCCGCTGAAGAAAAGCGCGACCCGCACCGTTTTCGCCGACGGCAACCCGCAGGCCCGCATCATGTTCGTCGGCGAAGCGCCCGGACGCGAGGAGGACCTGCAAGGGCTGCCCTTCGTCGGCCGCTCGGGCCGGCTGCTCGATCTCATGCTGGCCGCCGCCGGTTTCGACCGGTCGAACGTCTATATCAGCAACATCATTCCCTGGCGGCCGCCGGGCAACCGCGACCCGTCTCCCCAGGAAACCGCCATCTGCCTGCCGTTCATCAAGCGGCATATCGAGCTGGTCGATCCCGACATTCTCGTCTGTCTCGGGCGGCCCTCGGCGACCGCCCTGCTGGACCTCAAGGAAGGCATCCTGCGCGCCCGCGGCAGGTGGGTCACCTATCGGACCGACCGCCGGGACATCCGGGCGACGGTCGGGCTCCACCCCGCCTATCTGCTGCGGCAACCGTTGCAGAAACGGCTGGCCTGGCGCGATTTTCTCGCTATCAGACAGGCGCTCGGACACGGCGACCCGAACCGCCCCGCGCCGCCGTCATCCTGAACCGAGACCCCCGATCGTGATCAGCCATCTCCTGAACCGCAAGCTCGAATGGCGCGACGAGATTTCCGACGAGGAACGCAAGATCCTCAACGATCTCTTCGTCCGAACCCAGGACTTCGACGTCGATGTCGATATCGCCACCGACGGGCAGCGCGTCACCTTCAGCACCCTTCTGCTGGAAGGCTGGGCCGCGCGCTACAAAACCCTGAGTGACGGCCGCCGGCAGATCACGGCCTTCCATATTCCCGGCGATTTCGTCGATCTGCACAGCTTCCCGCTGAAGAAGATGGATCACAGCGTTCTGGCCCTGACGAAATGCAAGGTCGCGCTCGCCCCGCACGAGGCGCTGCGGAAGGTGTCCGAGACCAATCCGCACCTGATCCGGCTGCTATGGCTCTCGACGCTGATCGATGCCGCCATGCATCGCGAATGGATCACCGGCATGGGCCAGCGCAGCGCACCGGGGCGGCTGGGCCACCTGTTCTGCGAACTCTACCTGCGGCTGAACTCGGTCGATCTGGCCAGCGACGGGCGCTTCACCTTTCCCATCACCCAGGAGGAACTCGGTGACGCGCTCGGCTTCTCCACCGTTCATATCAACCGCGCGCTGCGCAAGCTGCGGGAAATGAACCTCGTCACGGTCAGCAACCAGGAGGTCGTGATCGAGAACTGGGAAGGGCTGGTGCGCGAAGCGGATTTCGACCCCGCCTATCTCCACCTGGAACACGAACCGCGCTGATTGCTCGTGTTGACTGCTCGCGCTGATTGTCACTCGGCCCGATCCGGCTTCGCTGGATCAGCCCCATCGATATCTTCTATCTTCCTGCCGGGGGCATGCCGCTGCCCGAAAACCGGCTCGCGCCTTCGGGATCGTGCTCCAGCGCCGCGCACCGGACCGCGCGGAACCGGCTCAGGCCAACAGGTCGGGTTGGGGCGGCGACACCAGTTCGACCACCTCCGCCTCCCCCGCGCAACCGAATTCACGTTCGGTCCCCGGCGGCACCACGACGACGCCGCCCGGCACGCAGACCTGCGCATCGTCGCCCATGCGGAAATCCACCACGCCGCGCAGCACCCAGGCCATGCGCTCCTGCGGATAGGTCGCGGCCGGCACCTGCCCGCCGGGCTTGAGATACCACCAGATCAGCATGGACCGCTCGCCCGAGATCACCCGGCGGCTGACGGTGGCCGAGACGACTTCCTCGTCCGTGTCGGCGAACGATCCATACCCTGTCAGAACCGGCATCCCGTTACCCTGCCACCGCGAATTTCACGGCAAAGAGAATAGCCAGAATCACCACCGCCGGCTTGGCCTCGGACAGCTTGCCGGAAATGATCTTGGCCAATGCATAGGTAATGAAGCCGATGCCGATGCCGGTCGCAATCGAATAAGTCAGCGGCATGGCGAGCGCCGTCACCACCGCCGGCGCATATTCGGTGATGTCCTCCCAGTTCAGCTCGGCGAGCCCCTGGGTCATCACGCAGGCGACGAACAGCAGCGCGGCCGCCGAGGCATAGGCCGGCACCATGCTCGCCAGCGGCGAGAAGAACAGCGCCAGCAGGAACAGGATCGAGACCACGGCGGCGGTGAGGCCGGTGCGGCCGCCGGCGGAGACGCCCGCGGCGCTTTCGACATAGCTGGTCGTCGTCGAGGTGCCGATCAGCGAACCGAAAGTGGCTGCGAAGCTGTCGGCCATCAGCGCCTGTTTCATGCGCGGCAGCCGGCCCTCCCCGTCCAGCAGGCCGGCCCGGTGGGCGACGCCGATCAGCGTGCCGGCATTGTCGAAGATGTCCACGAACAGGAAGCTGAACACCACGATCATGAAGGTCAGCTCGAAGACGCGGGAGAAATCGAGTTGCAGGAAGGTCGGCGCCAGCGACGGCGGGGCCGACACGATGCCGGTGAAATTGGCGATCCCGAGCGGGATGCCGATGACCGACACCGCCAGGATGCCGATGAGCGTGCCGCCGACGACCTTGCGGTAGTTCAGCGCCATGATCAGCACGAAGCCGAGCAGACAGAGCGCGGCCGGCCACTGCGTCAGCGGGCCGAGCGTGACCAGCGTGGCCGGGGAATCGACGACGATCTTGGCTTCCTGCAAGGCGATGATGCCGAGGAACAGCCCGATGCCGGCCGAGATCGCGAATTTCAGATTCCGCGGAATGGCGTTGATGATGTATTCGCGAATCTGGAAGATCGACAGCAGGAAGAAGATGACGCCGGAGATGAACACGCCGGCCAGCGCCTGCTGCCATGTGTATTTGTAGGTGAGCACCACGGTGAAGGCGAAGAAGGCGTTCAGCCCCATGCCCGGCGCCAGCGCGATGGGATATTTGGCGTAGAGCGCCATCACCATCGTGGAGACCGCGGCGGCAAGGCATGTGGCGGTGAAGACCGCGCCGTGGTCCATGCCGGCCTTGGACAGGATCGCCGGGTTCACGAAGACGATATAGACCATCGTCAGGAAGGTGGTGAGACCGGCGATCACCTCGGTGCGCACCGTCGTGCCGGCCTCCGTGAGGCCGAAATAGCGGTCGAGGAAAGATTTCTCGGAAGAGGCAGGCACGTCGGTCATCACATTCCCCACAGGCGTTGACCAGATGTCGCACCTTAGCCCGGCGCAGCCGCAACATCCTGTCCATTCAGGAGTTGTCCACCGGTGCCGCGCGCTCCGGCCGGAGCGCTGACACACCCCGCGCCCGGGGACAGGATCTATCGCGGCAGGACCAACAGGGACAAGACCGACAGGGACAGGCTCCAGCCTGGAATTGCCCTGGCGGCCGGCGGCGCCAGCCGAATCCGGGTGGTAGGCGGAAAAACGCGCTTCCTCTGAAGGCTTGCCCCCTGCCCTTCCGGGTGGCGGGGCTTCGCGTTACGTCAGCGGGTCGTTGCCCGACAGCGTTCAGCCGAACATCCCGTTGGTCGCGCAGGCCGCCATCGGCGGCATGTCATACGACATCAACAGGTTACAATGGTTGCCGTTCATATAGCGGGATCGTGATGATCACGCTCAATCCCCCCAGACCGGACCGGTCCAATGCCAGTTGGCCTTGATAGCCTTCGGCAAGATCCCGCGTGATCGCGAGTCCGAAGCCGCTCCCCGGCTGGGTTTCGTCCCAACGCCGGCCCCGGGTGATCTGCAATACCTGATCGTCAGGGATCCCGGGCCCGTCATCCTCGACGCAAAGTCTCAGACCCTCCGCCGTGACGATCGCGGTGAGCCGCACGCGATGCCTTGCCCATTTTCGCGCGTTGTCGAGAAGGTTGCCGAGAATCTCCGTCAGGTCGCCTTCTTCGCCGGGAAACACCGCGCCCGGCGCGATGTCGCTATCCCACCTTATGTCGGGGCTGTCGGACAGGCGTGCGAAAGTGCGCAGGACCTTGTCCGCTACAGGGGCGACGGGAACCGCCTTCTGGCCCAGCGTCGAGCCAATTCCCGCTCGCGCACGAGCCAGCACGCGGTCGATCTGCCGTTGCATCTGCACGACCTGCTCCTGGATTTGGCCGGCAATATCTCCGCGCTCGCGGGATGCGGCCTGCCGCGCGACGGCGCCAAGGACCGCAAGCGGTGTCTTCAGGACGTGGGCAAGGTCGCCGGCTTGAGTCCTTGCGCGTTCGATTGCGGCATCCTGAAACTGGATGAGTTGATTCAGGTCGTCGACGATGGGCTGCACCTCGTCGGGGAATCGACCGGGCAGAGACCGGCTGCCGCCCGCGTGAATGATCCGCAAACCGCGACCCAGTTCATCGAATGGCCGCAACGCCAATCGGATAAAGGCCGCCATCGCCACCACCAGAATGATCCCGAGGCCGCCCAGAGACAGGATCAGGAGTCGAAACAGGGATTGCTGCGATGCCGTCAGGTCGCTGCGGTCGAGCGCCGCGACGACCTGAAGCGATGCGTCGCCCGTTGCCGCCGGCACCGAGATATCCTGCACGACAGACAAAAGTCTCGAGCTGTTGGGGCCATCGAGATCGATCACCCAGCGCGCCCCATCCGGCCGGTGGTCTGGAACGAACAGGACCAAATCCCATAGCGAGCGGGAGCGGCTGGTTTGCCCGCCGGCCGTGCTGACCTGCCAGTAAAGACCGCCATATGGAACGCCGAAGCGAAGGTCGGGCAACTCCACGTCCATCACCGGCGCGCCGTCGGCATCGATGCGCACCTGTGCCGCGATAGCCCTCACGATCTCGCCAAGTTCGATTGCAGCGCGCCGCTCGATCTCCTCGCTGAAAATCGTCCTGAGACCGAAAGCCGCAAGGGACAGCGCCAGCACGATCAGCGCCGTGGCGGCAGAGGTGAGGCGGAAGGCGAGCGAGCGGACTTTCATGTCGGATCGTTCGGGATGCAGTAACCGTGGCCCCGCCGGGTTTCAATCAGGGAGAAACCAAGCTTTTTCCGAAGGCGGGCGATCAGGGCCTCGACCGAATTAGTGTGCCGGTCGGTATCGCCGGCATGGATGTGATCGAGCAACTCGCCTTGCGACATCGTGCGCCCGCGATGGAGAAGCAGGTAGGAGAGCAGCCGATACTCCATATTGGTCAGCGTAAGCGCGCGCCCGTCGACAGTAGCGGTGCGGGCGCGCGTGTCGAATTCCAGCGGTCCGGCCTTGATGATCGGGGAGGACTGTCCGACCGCGCGGCGGATAATCGCGCGCAGCCGCGCCAGAAGCTCCTCCATTTGGAACGGCTTGGTCAGATAGTCGTCCGCGCCGGCATCGATGCCTTCGACCTTCTCCCGCCAGCCATCGCGCGCGGTCAGAATAAGGATCGGGGTGGAGATTCCTGCATGACGAAGCCGCTTGAGCACCGAGAGCCCATCGAGCTGTGGCAACCCGAGATCAAGCACGATGGCGTCGTATTCTTCGGTTTCGCCTTTGAACCAGGCGTCGTTTCCATTGCGTGACAAGTCCACGACATAATTGGCCTCTTCAAGGCCCGACCGGATGTCGGCCGCGATCCGGGGTTCATCTTCGACGACCAGAATTCGCACGTCTCAATCGATCTTTATGATGGCCAGGGTGTGGGCGTTGATTTCGACTTCGCGTCGCCGGCCTGACGGGGTGAGAACCTTGATCTCATATACCCAGATTCCATCCTCTCGCTCCAGCTCGACCTTGACGACCTCTCCCGGAACCTGAGCGCGGACGACGGACAACACCTCCGATAACGGTCGGATCTCGCCACTCTTGAAAGCGCCCAGAGCGCAATCCTGGCTGCGTCTGCAACCATCGTCGCGGTCCTTCCCGGCTGCAACCTGAGGAACGCTCATCAGGACGCACACCAAAGCAGGCAGAAGCCACCGTGCAAGCAGATGGAGCATCATGGGAATTTGAACTCGCCCTTTGTGCCGTGGAGCGCAACCCGGTGACAGGTCGTGCTTTCGATCGTTGCGTCTAGCGCTTTGCCGAGACTTCGATGCCCGTATCCTGGGTGTATCTGATGTCTTCAACATGGCCATCCGTCAAAGCATCTTCTGGCTCATCCCGCGCGGATACGCACAGGCCAGCCATCACGCAGAACAGGATCATGAATGTTGCAAAGGCGTCGACATCGAGGGATAGCGCTGCACTGAACGGTGCAATGATAAAAGCCAGCCATAAAGCGGTCAGCATGAAAACCTCCTGAAATCCCTAGGTTCTCGCCGAGGCTATCCGTTTGAGCCTGACAGGTTCCTGACACGGCCTGTCAGGTTGCTGACGAGCGGTTCGGTTATTCTGGGGCTGTATTCATTTTGAGAGGAGCGAAGAATGAGAATCAATGTGCTTGTGATGACCGCCGCTCTGGTCACGGGATTTGGAGGCAGCGCCCTGGCTGACCGTAATCTCTGCCCATCCGCCACGGGTCAGCATTGGATGCCGATCGAGAAGGTGATCGAGAAGGCGGAGTCGCTTGGTTACGCAGTGCGGGAGGCCAAGCGCAGCAAAGGATGCTGGGAAATCGAAGGCTTCGATCGCAATGGAGCCGAGATCGAGATTCTTCTGAACCCGTTTTCCGGAGATGTCGTAAAGCCGCGCGATTGGCTCCCGCCTCCACGTCATCCTTGAGAGCCTGCGTAGAGTGCGCGCCGGAACGTAGCGAATTCTCGCTCGGTATCGCGGCTCATGATCGTGGAGTGCTCATTCCCGTTCGCATGGCAAGCTCTGGTGGGGCCGTAACGTCGCAAGTTACGGCCTCGCCGCCGCAGCAAAGACCCGGCAACTTTTCCGGCGCATCCACTAGCGGCAGACGTCCCAGAGGCCGGACTTCCGCAGCCGCGCTTCCGGCCTCCGGCCATGCTCCTTGTCGAAGATCGCGCTGGCCAATACGGGCGCCGCGATGAAGGTGCCGTCATGCGGCCACTCGCGCGCCGCCGGAACAGGCGCAACCTCCACTTCACACAAGAAGCCATACATGATATATGAATTGCACGCTGATGAACCATGCACGCTAAGAAGGCGGCATGTGGAAGCCGCGACTGATCGAGACCGCCCGGATGAAGTATTTGGGCATCGTCGAGGCGCTGGAGGCCGGTATCCGCTCAGGCCGTGTGGCGCGCGGCGCACGGCTGCCTGCCCAGAGGGCCATCGCGGAGGCGCTGGGCGTAAACCTGACCACGGTCACCCGCGCGTTCAATGAAGCGCGTCGTCGCGGCCTCGTTGCGGCGCAGGCCGGCCGGGGAACCTTCATCAGCAAGACCGTTGACGGGGAGACCGGTGAGGCAGCCCGTCCGCTGATCGATCTCAGCATGAACATCCCCTCGCAGCCTTCGGACATCGATTTTCGCAAGATCTTTCCGCAAGGGATTGCCGCCGTCCTTGGCGGCGCGCGCGGCTTGCTCCATCTGCATTATCAGGACAGCACCGGCTCCGAGCCGGACCGGCAAGCGGGAGCGAGTTGGTTAGGACGGCGAATCGACGGCGTGACAGCCGACCGGACGGTGGTGACGGGCGGCGCACAGAGCGCGCTCTTCGCGGTGAGCGAGGTGCTCCTCAACCGTGGTGACGCCATCGCCGCCGGGGCGATGACCTATCCAGGACTGAAGGCTGTCGCGATTCAAAAGAGGCTTTCGCTCAAATCTCTGGACATGAACGAAGAGGGTATCATCCCCGACGCTTTCGAGAGGGTTTGCCGTCAGCACGCGCCCAGGGCGCTTTATGTCATCCCCAGCATGGACAATCCGACAACGGCGACGCTGCCTGAAGATCGGCGTCGGGCGCTGGCGACAATCGCCCGCAGGCATGGCGTCATCATCATCGAAGACGATCCTTACGCGCCGCTACGGCCCGAACACATCGCCGCGATGGCGGAACTTGCCCCGGACATCACCTGGCATATCGCGACTTTGTCGAAATGCGCGTTACCAGCCCTGCGGGTGGCCTATGTTGTCGCGCCCAGCGCCACGATGGCCTTGCGGCTGGCCGGCGTGTTGCGCGCCACCGTCCTGAGGGCGCCGCCTCTCATGTCGGCGCTGGTCAGTCGCTGGATCGCGGAGGGCGCGCTGGACGAACTCACGAGCGCTATTCGTAACGAGAATGCCGAGCGTCAGAAGCTCGCGACCTCCATTCTCGGGGATGCCGCCTTCGCCGCCGATCCCTATGACCACCATCTGTGGCTGCGTCTTCCCGAACATTGGCGCACCGCCGATTTTGCTGAACATACTGATCGCGCCGGGGTCTCGATCATGCCGGCCTCCGCCTTTGCTACCGTCGCCCATCCTGTCGAGGCCGTCAGGATTTCGCTGGATGTCACTCCTGATCGAGGTGATCTCGAAGACGAGACTGACCTTACTTGCAAGTCTGATGTCGCAACCGACACTCGGCGCCAAGGCCGTGGTGTGATTTCGAGGAGCGCTCGCCTTGTCTCTGATCAAAGCCGCAGTCGTGCAGGCCGCGCCTGTTCTCTTTGATACCCTAAAGACCGCTTCCAAGCTTGCCGAGATTGCACGCGACGCGGCCGGAAAAGGGGCGGAACTCGTAGTTTTCCCCGAGGCGTTTGTCGGCGGCTATCCGAGGGGGCTCGATTTCGAGGTACGGCTCGGAACCAGAAGCCCGGAAGAGCAAGAAAACTTCCGGCGCTATTCCGAAAGCGCCATCGACCTTCCCGGACCGGAGGCGTCGCGGCTTGGCGAGATCGCCCGGGACAACGGGATTCTTCTCGTTGTCGGCATCATCCAACGTGACGGGGGCACGCTCTATTGCACAGCCGTCACCCATGCCCCTTCGGGAAAGCTGATTTCGAAGTATCGCAAGCTGATGCCGACGGCAATGGAGCGCCTCGTCTGGGGCTTCGGCGACGGCTCGACCATCAATGTGGTCGAGACGCCCCTCGGCCGCATCGGCAGCGTGATCTGCTGGGAAAACTACATGCCGCTGCTGCGCGCAGCCATGTATACCCAAGATGCCAAGCCCACAGCAGCCTTCACGTTGCCGCATAGCCTATCAATAGCTGACGAAGCCGCGATCGAAGACGAGCCGCAGGGAGAAAGAGTATGTTCGGACTAACCGCGCTGGAGCTGGCGCGCATCCAGTTCGGCTTCACCATCTCCTTCCACATCATCTTTCCCGCGATCACCATCGGGCTCGCCAGCTATCTGGCCGTGCTCGAGGGCCTGTGGCTATGGAAGAAGGACACCGTCTATCGGGACCTCTACCATTTCTGGTCGAAGATCTTCGCCGTCAATTTCGCCATGGGCGTCGTCTCCGGACTGGTCATGGCTTATCAGTTCGGCACCAACTGGAGCTATTTCTCGTCCTTCGCCGGCTCGATCACCGGGCCGCTGCTCGCCTATGAGGTGCTGACCGCGTTCTTCCTTGAAGCGGGTTTCCTGGGTGTCATGCTGTTCGGCTGGAGCAGGGTCGGGCCGGGGCTCCACTTCTTCTCGACCCTCATGGTGGCGCTCGGCACCCTGATCTCGGCGACCTGGATTCTGGCGTCGAATAGCTGGATGCAGACGCCGCAGGGCCATGAGATCATCAACGGCGTCGTCGTTCCGGTCGACTGGTTCAAGGTGATCTTCAACCCCTCCTTCCCCTATCGCCTCGCGCACATGACCGTTGCCGCGTTCCTGGCGACGGCGCTGTTCGTGGGCGCTTCGGGGGCGTGGCATCTGTTGCGCGGCGCCGACAATCCGCGCGTGCGCACGATGTTCTCCATGGCGATGTGGATGGTGCTGATCGTCGCTCCGCTGCAGGTCGTCATCGGCGACCTTCATGGACTCAACACCCTCGAGCATCAGCCTGCCAAGATCGCCGCCATGGAAGGGCACTGGCGCAACGAGCCGGGCGCGGGCGTCCCGCTGATCCTGTTCGGCTGGCCGGACATGGCGGCCGAAGAAACGCTCTACAAGGTGGAGATTCCGAGGCTCGGCAGCCTGATCCTGACGCACAGCCTCGACGGGCACTATCCCGGCCTCAGCGAGTTCGCGCCGGAGGACCGGCCCAATTCCACGGTCGTCTTCTGGTCGTTCCGCGTCATGGTCGGGCTTGGCGTGCTCATGTTGCTGCTCGGCGGCTGGGCGGTGTGGCGGCGCTGGCGCGGCACGCTCTATGCGCAAGGCTGGTTCCTGCGCTTCGCCACCTGGATGGGACCGTCGGGCCTGATCGCCATTCTCGCCGGCTGGTACACGACCGAGATCGGCCGCCAGCCCTGGGTAGTCTATGGCGTGATGCGCACGAAAGACGCCGTATCTAACCATTCGGCCTTGGTGCTTTCGACCACGCTGATCGTCTTCATCGTCATGTACGCGATCGTGTTCGGAACCGGCATCAGCTACATGCTCAAGCTCGTCGCCAAGGGGCCGCATCCGGGCGAGGATGATGCTTCTCCCCGCGACCTCGGCCGATCCCAGCGTCCGGCGCGGCCGCTATCGGCCGCACCCGACAACGTCGATCCGTCGCCGTACTGAGGAGGCAAGCCATGGGTATCGACCTTCCTCTTCTTTGGGCGATCATCATCGGCTTCGGGCTGATGATGTATGTCATCATGGACGGCTTCGACCTCGGCATCGGCATCCTCTTCCCCTTCGTGAAGGACAGGGAGGACCGCGATGTCATGGTCAACAGCGTGGCGCCGGTCTGGGATGGCAACGAGACCTGGCTGGTGCTCGGCGGCGCGGCGCTTCTGGCCGCCTTCCCGCTTGCCTATGCCGTGATCCTGAGCGCGCTCTATCTGCCGCTGATGATGATGCTGGCCGGGCTGATCTGGCGCGGCGTCGCCTTCGAATTCCGCTTCAAGGCGGACGAGGCGCACAAGCCGTTCTGGGACAAGGCCTTCATGTGGGGGTCCTATATCGCGACCTTCTCGCAGGGACTGGCGCTCGGAGGCTTCATCAACGGGTTCGAGGTCAGGGACGGCGCCTATGCCGGCGGCTTCCTCGACTGGCTCTCGCCATTCAGCCTGTTCACCGGCGTCGCGCTGGTTATCGGCTATGCGCTGCTGGGGGCGACCTGGCTCATCATGAAGACCGAAGGGGAATTGCAGCGGCGCATGCGCGCGCTGGGACGTCCGATCACGCTGGCCGTCCTCGCGGCGACCGTCATCGTCAGCCTCTGGACGCCATTCGTCCATGCCGACATCGCCGCTCGCTGGTTCTCTCTGCCCAACCTGTTCTTCTTCGCCCCGGTTCCGGTGCTGGTCGTTCTGGCGACATGGGCGCTGCTACGAAACCTGAACGGCGAGGGCCATACCGCGCCGTTCCTGCTGGCGCTGTTCCTGCTGTTCCTCGGCTATACCGGGTTCGGGATCAGCCTGTGGCCCAACATCATCCCGCCGGCGGTCTCGATCTGGGATGCGGCGGCCCCGCCGCAGAGCATGGGCTTCACGCTGGTCGGCGCGCTGCTCATCATTCCCTTCATCCTCGCCTACACCGCGTGGTCCTATTACGTCTTCCGCGGCAAGGTGAAGCCCGGCGAGGGCTATCACTGATGGCAGCCGACAAGCCCGACAGGAAGCTCTGGCCGCGCCGCATCGGCTGGCTCGTGCTCATCTGGCTCGCCAGCGTCGCCGCGCTGGCGATCGTCGCGGTGCTGTTTCGGCTGCTGATGAATATGGCAGGGCTCACTGTTTGAGCTAGCGCAGACGCACTCTCAAATCGTCGTCCATCTGGCGCTAGCGGCTCAAGAAGCATCCCAAGAGAGAACCGTCTCAACTTTCCTGGCCAAGCGCCGCATGGGCCTCAAGATCAGGGCGCATCGTCTGACCGTGCAATTCCGCCCTCACCCTCGAGGCGAGCAATCTGCTTCACGTCCTGGCGGGTGAATTTCAGCCGGACGCCCGCACCCATCCCGTCCTCTTCGTCGAGAGCGATGATTCCAAAAACCTCGAAGGCGCGGGTCATGGCTTCGACGTCGCTCTGCGAATTCAGCCGGGCGCTGCCCTTCGCCTCGATCAAGGTCAACTTTTCAGTTGAAATTCCCGCAGCTCTCGCAAAATCTTCGCGACTGATCCCGCTCAAAGCGCGCCCCGCAGCGACCAAACGCCCGGTCATTTTAATCTCGAAATTCATTTTTCGGACCTCACTGAGGACATGGCTGGCTTATGCTTTCCCAGCGCCCCACGGCATGACAGCGGGTTTAGCC
>DATMEW010000176.1:0-26947 GCA_035556495.1 Xanthobacteraceae bacterium
GATTCACCAAGGTGTTCTATCCGCAAGGAGCGAATCTGGTGATCTTCATCATCATGTTCCTGGTGCTGCTGGTGAAGCCGGCCGGCCTGTTCGGATATCAGAAATGACGATGGCCTCCTCCGCCGACACGCCGCAAACCGAGACGCCTCAAGCCGGGCTGCCCCCGACGGCGCCGCAGGCGGCCGCCGGCCGCAGGCGCATCCTGTATGTCGTGCTCTACGCCATCGGCGTCGCGCTGCTGCTGGCGGCGCCGTTCCTCGCCTATCCGCTGTTCGTCGCCAAGCTGCTGTGTTTCGCGCTGCTCGCCTGCGCGTTCAACCTGCTGCTCGGCATGGTCGGCCTGCTCTCCTTCGGCCACGCCGCCTTTTTTGGCGGCGCTGCCTATGTCTGCGGCCATGCGCTCAAGGTGTGGGGCCTGCCGTTCGAACTGGCCGCGCTCTGCGGCATGGCGGTGGCGACGGCGCTCGGCGCGCTGTTCGGCTATGTCTCGGTGCGCCGGCAGGGGCTTTATTTCGCGATGATCACGCTGGCGCTCGCCCAGATGATCTACTTCCTCGCCTTCCAGCTTCCGTTCACCGGCGCGGAAGACGGCCTCACCGGCGTCCCGCGCGGGCGTATCCTCGGGCTGTTCGATCTCAACAACCAGTATGTGCTCTACTACACGACGGCCGCCATCTTCGTCGCCGGCTATCTCGTGATCTATCGCGTCACCAATTCCACCTTCGGCCAGATCCTGAAAGCGATCCGGGAGAACCAGCCCCGGATGATCTCGCTCGGCTACAACGTCCATGCCTACAAGCTCGCGGCCTTCGTGCTGTCGGCGGCGCTGGCCGGCCTCGCTGGCGCGACCAAGACCATGGTGGTGCAGCTCGCCTCCCCCGTGGATGTCCACTGGGCGACCTCGGGCGACGTGATCCTGATGGCGCTGCTCGGCGGCGCGGGCACGCTGTTCGGCCCCGTGGTCGGCGCCAGCGTCGTGACGACCCTGCAATTCTACCTCGCCGACTCCGGCCTGCCGATCCAGATGGTGATCGGCGGCATCTTCATCGCCTGCATCCTGCTGTTCCGGCAGGGCATCGTCGGCGAGATCAAGAGCTACCTGGAGCGCTAAGGTTTGGATGTATCGGAAGCGGCCACGGCCGGGTCGCGCAGGCCGCGCCGATGGCTGGTCCTTCGCGCGCGGCAGACCCGCGGACGGCCCCTTCCCTCCGGCCTTTTTCAAACTCGCGCCGGAGCCAAATGGCGGAACAGAGAATATAGGAAAAAAATCTTGACAGCGTGACGCTGTTCCGCTAGGATGGCGACAGGATGGACAAGTTGTCCCATCGTCCCCGAAACATGGCGAAAACGCGGGTCCGCCATGCGCTGAATCGGGGCAGTTGCGCGCCGCTACTCTCGACACCCTCCTAGAACTTTTCTAGAACGCTTTCCCAGACGCCTTTGCGCCTTTGAGGCCCCCGCTGCGGTTATCGCGGCACACGGGGCGGCGGAGCCGGAAGTGTAATGGACTACGATGCGTTTTTCACCGATGCGCTGACCCGCCTGCGGGAGGAGCGTCGCTACCGTGTTTTCGCAGATCTCGAGCGGATCGCTGGCCGGTTTCCCCACGCAATCTGGCACAATCCGGCAGGCCCGCGCGACATCGTGATGTGGTGCTCCAACGACTATCTCGGGATGGGGCAGCATCCGAAGGTCGTCGGCGCCATGGTCGAGACGGCGACGCGCGCCGGCACCGGCGCGGGCGGCACGCGCAACATCGCCGGCACCCACCATCCGCTGGTGGAACTGGAGCGTGAACTGGCCGACCTGCACGGCAAGGAGGCCGGGCTGGTCTTCACCTCCGGCTATGTCTCCAACGAGACCGGAATCTCGACGCTGGCGAAACTCATTCCGGACTGCGTCATCTTCTCCGACGCGCTGAACCACAATTCGATGATCGAGGGCATCCGCCAGTCCCGCTGCGAGCGGCACATCTTCCGGCACAACGACCTCGCCCACCTCGAAGAGCTGCTGCGGGCGACGGACGCCCGCCGGCCCAAGCTGATCATATTCGAGAGCCTGTATTCGATGGATGGCGACATCGCGCCGATCAACCGCATCTGCGACCTCGCGGAACGCTATGGCGCGATGACCTATATCGACGAGGTCCATGCCGTCGGCATGTATGGTCCCCGGGGCGGCGGCATCGCCGAGCGCGACGGCGCGATGCACCGTATCGACGTGATCGAGGGCACGCTGGCGAAGGCCTTCGGCTGTCTCGGCGGCTACATCACCGGCAGCGCGGCCCTGGTCGACGCGGTGCGGTCCTATGCGCCGGGCTTCATCTTCACGACGGCGCTGCCGCCGGCCATCTGCGCCGCCGCCACGGCCGCGATCCGCCATCTCAAGGCATCGTCTTGGGAGCGCGAACGCCAGCAGGAGCGCGCCGCGCGTACCAAGGCGGTACTATCCTCGATGGGGCTGCCGGTGATGTCCACCGACACCCATATCGTACCGCTGCTGGTCGGCGATCCGGAGAAGTGCAAGATCGCCTCCGACATGCTGCTGGAGGAGCACGGCATCTATATCCAGCCGATCAACTATCCGACCGTCCCGAAGGGCACCGAGCGGCTGCGCATCACGCCCACGCCCTATCACGACGATCATCTGATCGACACGCTGGCCGAAGCGCTGGCGGATGTATGGGACAGGCTCGGCCTGCCGCGCCGCCAGCGCGCGCTGGCGGCGGAATAACCCGCCGGCGCACGAGCGCAAATCCCGGTGGACGACACCGGAGCGGGCATTTCTCAAGGCATCTCATGGGGCAGCGCGGGCCGCGCCGCGCGGCTTCCCGATCCGCAGCGGGCAAACGTGCCGGTCCGGCCGATTCTCGTCGGGAGCCGGCAGCCGTTCGGCGCCGCGCTGTCACAGAATCGGGGCGTCACTCCCCGCCGGGAGCCGGCGCACGGACAGCCACGGCTTCGGGGCGCGGACCATAAACCCGCATGAACACCGGCAGCGCCATCGACACCAGGAAATAGCGCGCGACGTGATGCGCGCCGATATAGACCGGCGCGCCGTTCAGCGCGAGGGCGAGCAGCAGCATCACCTCCTGGGCGCCGGGCGCAAAGGCGAGAATGACGTCGCCCAACCGGAACGGGAACAGGACAATCAGCAGGCCGGCGATCACGACCAGCACGGCCAGCCCGACCGCGAAGGAGCCCAGCGCGGCCCCGAGATAGCGCAGGAGCATGGCCGGGCTCGTCCCCTTGAAGCGGGAGCCGGTGATCGAGCCGATGCCGATCATCGAGCAGATCACCACCCAGCCGGGCAGCTTCGCCTCGATCCAGCCGGCGCCATGCAGCACCGCGGAGGCCGCCATCGCCCCGAAGATGATGCCGCCGGGAAAGCGAATCCACGTCACGAGCGCGGCGCCCGCGGCGCAGACCGCGAAAAGAACGACCAGTTCGCCCAGCATGTCGCCCTGTATGGGCGGCGTGGCGAGGATCACCGGCATCGCCCCGCCGTCCAGCCGGGACAGCAGCAGCGGCACGCAGATGGCGAGCAGCATCACCCGCACGGTCTGGACGATGACGATGGCCGGCAGGTTGGCCTTCGCCTCGACCGACATCACGACAACCTGGGACAGCGCGCCGGGCGCGGCCGCGAAATAGGCCGACAGCGGGTCCCAGCCATGGACGAGCCGGAGATAGCCGCCGATGCAGAAGAAAATCGCAGTCATCGCCACCGCCAGCGCGACGATGGAGAGCGGCCAGGTCGCCATGCCGGTCAGGGTCTCCGGCGAGACCGCCGATCCGAGGATGACTCCGAGCAGAAAGAAGATCAGCCGCGCAATACCATCCGGAACGAAGGTCGGCCGCCCGGCGACGGCGGCGGCCGCGACCACCAGCAGCGCCCCCGACAGAAACCCCGCCGGCACGCCGGCGAAGCCCAGAAGCGAACCACCCAGAATTGCAAGAATGAGCGTTTCCGCGAAGTCGCGCGCCCGCCGGCGCCAGTCTGCCTGAGCCATCGTCGATCCGATCACACCGGCGCGGATCAATGCCCGCTGGGGCCGGCGGGGTCAAACCGCTGGCGCGCGGAGATGGTGTTCCCGGTTCGCAGGGCTTTCGCCGGCATGGCCGGCGGCCCGCGCGGCAAGAGACATGGCGAATCATTCGGCAGGCGAAACGCGGACAGATCGCGAGCGGCGCGACGGCAAACAGGTTCGCGCATCCGTCATCGCCAACCGCTCGTCCACGGATCGACCGGACGGATCGGCATCCGTTCGCCCCCGGATTGGGTGGACCTGTCAGAGACAGTACGAAACACGGGTCCTCCCGGCCCCAGGCAATGGAATCTCCGCCTGTCTCCGGTCTGCCTCTCCGGTACATTCGCCGGCAGCCACAGGTCACGCCCGACCGCCGCCGTGTTCAGGCAGCCGGACGGACCCGACCGTCGCCGCATGCGCGATCAGGGCCGGAAGCCGAGGCCGGAACCGACGCCATGGAGTCCGCCCGGGCCATGGGATAGTCTGCCGGCGGTGAAATCCGCGCCGGTCCGAACAACGACCGGCCGGCGCGACGACCAGCGGCCGCCATGAACCGCAGGACAGGATGATGCTGCAAGGCTGGATCGTCATCGCCGTGGCGCTGGCCTATATCGGCCTGCTGTTCGTCGTGGCGAGCTATGGCGACCGCGCCCGCAACCTGCGCGGCCAGCGCCACGCCCGGCTGCTGATCTATCCGCTCTGCCTCGCGATCTACTGCACGTCCTGGACCTTCTTCGGCTCGGTCGGCCTCGCCTCGCGCAACAGCTTCGACTTCCTGACGATCTACATCGGCCCGATCATCCTGATCGGCTTCTGCGCGCCGCTGGTAATCCGCATCGTGCGGCTCGCCAAGGCGCAGAACATCACCTCCATCGCGGATTTCATCGCCGCGCGCTACGGCAAGGCCCAGTCCGTCGCGGCCACCGTCGCGCTGATCGCGATCATCGGCACGATCCCCTATATCGCGCTGCAACTCAAAGCCGTCTCGTCCTCCCTCGCCACCGTGCTGGCCTACGCGACCGCGGACGGCGCGGGCACGGCGGCCGTGTTCGGCGACCTGTCGCTGTTCGTCGCGCTGTCCATGGCGGTCTTCGCCATCCTGTTCGGCACCCGCCATATCGACGCGACCGAGCATCAGGACGGCCTGATGCTCGCCATCGCCACCGAGTCCATCGTCAAGCTCGTCGCCTTCGTCGCGGTCGGCGTGTTCGTGACCTTCTGGATGTTCGACGGACCGGCGGCGCTGTTCTCGCAGGCGATGGAGACGCCGCACACCCGCGCGGTGCTGACCGCCGAGCCGGTCGCCAGCACCATCGCGGCGATGACGCTGCTGTCGCTGTTCGCCATCCTGCTGCTGCCGCGCCAGTTCCACGTCACCGTGGTCGAGAACAACAACGAACAGGAAATCCGCCGCGCCGCCTGGCTGTTCCCGTTCTATCTCGTGGCCATCAACATCTTCGTCGTGCCGATCGCGATGGCAGGTCTTCTCACCTTCGGCGCGGAAGGCGGCAACAGCGACATGTTCGTGCTCGCACTGCCGGCGGCGGCGGGCTCGGAAGTGTTCACGCTGATCGCCTTCGTCGGCGGGCTTTCGGCGGCCACCGCCATGGTGATCGTCGAGACCGTGGCGCTCGCCATCATGGTGTCGAACGACATCATGGTGCCGCTGATGCTGAAGCGGCGGGACCGCCTGCTGACGGACCGCGCCCATGTCGGCGGCCTGCTGCTCGCGGTGCGCCGCATCGCCATCTTCGGCATCCTGTTCCTCGCCTATATGTATTATCGCGCCGCCGGCGACGCGCAGCTCGCCTCCATCGGCCTGCTCTCCTTCGCGGCGGTGGCGCAGCTCGCGCCGGCCTTTTTCGGCGGCCTGGTGTGGCGGCAGAGCAATGCCCGCGCGGCCATGGCCGGCATGTGGATCGGCATCGCCGTCTGGGCCTATACGCTGTTCCTGCCCAGCTTCCCCGACGGCGGCCTCGTCGGCGGCATTCTCGCCCAGGGGCCGTTCGGCATCTCCTGGCTGCGGCCGCAGGCGCTGCTGTTCACCGATCTTCCCGCGCTGGTGCACGGCGTGTTCTGGAGCCTGAGCCTGAACCTTGCGGTCTATATCGCGCTGTCGTTCCGGAGCCGGCCGACGGCGATCGAGCGGATGCAGGCCGACATCTTCGTGCCGCAGGATTTTGCGCCGATCACGCCGAGTTTCCGGCTGTGGCGCTCCTCGGTCACGGTGGAGGAACTGTTTACCGACGTCGCCCGCTATCTCGGCGAGGCGCGGACGCAGGCCGCCTTCGACAGCTATGCCGGGGCGCGCGGCGTCACGCTCGACCCGAAGGCCGATGCGGATTTCCAGTTGCTGCGCTTCGCGGAGCATCAGCTCGCCTCCGCCATCGGCGCGGCGTCCTCGCGCCTCGTGCTGTCGCTGCTGCTGCGCAAGCGCTCCGTCTCGACCCGCGCGGCGCTCAAGCTGCTCGACGACGCCAACACCGCGATCCACTACAATCGCGAGATATTGCAGACGGCGCTGGATCAGGTCCGCCAAGGCATCGCGGTGTTCAACAAGGACCTGCATCTGATCTGCTGGAACCGGCAGTTCAGCGAGATTCTCGACCTGCCCTTCACGCTCACCCATATCGGCACGCGGCTCGACGAGATCCTGCGCCTCAACGCTGCGCGGCGCGCCGGCCCGGACGACGACGTCGAAGCCCATGTGCGCACGCAGATCGAACTCTATCTCACGGCGGGAGAACCGTTCCTCGAACGCTTCGCCGCGCGCGGGCTCATCATCGAGGTGCGCGCGAGCCCGATGCCGGACGGCGGCCTCGTGACCACCTTCACCGACATCACCGACAGCATGCAGGCGGCCGACGATCTGGAACGGGCCAACGAAAGTCTGGAGCGCCGCGTGCAGGAACGCACCGAGCAGCTCACGCGCCTGAACGGGGAGCTGGAGCGCGCCCGCGCCACGGCGGAGGACGCCAACCTGTCCAAGACCCGCTTCCTCGCGGCGGCGAGCCACGACATCCTCCAGCCGCTGAACGCCGCGCGGCTCTATGTCACCAGCCTCAGCGAGGCGCGCGCCGAGGTGCCCGACGAAAAGCTCGTCGACAATATCGACGCCTCGCTGGAAGCGGTGGAGGACATTCTCGGGGCGCTGCTCGATATCTCCCGGCTCGATGCCGGCGCGCTGCGGCCGGACATCAGCCACTTCGCAATCACCGACCTGCTGCGGCAGATCGAGGTGGAATTCGCGCCTCTCGCCAGCGACAGGGGCCTCAATCTCGTCATCGTGCCCTGCGGCCTTGCGGTGCGCTCGGACCGGCGGCTGCTGCGCCGCCTGCTGCAAAACCTCGTCTCCAACGCCATCAAATACACACCCCGGGGCCGCGTGCTGGTGGGCTGCCGCCGCTGCGGGGACGATCTGCGGATCGATGTCTATGACACCGGCATCGGCATTCCACCCGGCCGGCAGCACGAAATCTTCCGCGAATTCCAGCGGCTGGATCAGGGCGCGCGGGTGGCGCGCGGCCTCGGCCTCGGCCTGTCCATCGTGGAGCGCATCGCGCGCATGCTCGATCATCCGGTCGCGGTGCGTTCGGTGCCGCAGCGCTTCTCCCACTTCTCCGTCCGCGTGCCGCTCGCAGCCGCGCCGGACATCCGCCGGCCGGCCGAGCCGTCCACCCGTGCCGGACCGCGCGACATCAGTGGCCTGCATGTGCTGTGCATCGACAACGAAGTGACCATTCTCGACGGCATGGAGCGCCTGCTGCGCGGCTGGGGCTGCCGCGTGACCTGCGCCACCAGCATCGCCCAGGCGATGGAGGAACTGGACCGCACGGCAGCCGAACACGGCCCGCCGGATATCGCCATCCTGGATTATCATCTCGACGGCAGCGACGGCCTTGCGGCGGCCGCGGACCTGCGGAGGCGTTACGGCGAGACCCTGCCGGCCGTTCTGGTGACGGCGGACCGCAGCCCCGCCGTGCGCGACAACGCGAGGGCGCTGTCCGTGCCGGTGCTGCACAAGCCGGTCAAGCCGGCCGCGCTGCGCGCGCTGCTGCCAAGCCGCCGGATGCGGGAAACCGCAGCCGCGGAATAGCAGCGGGAGCCCTTCCGGCTCTTTGCGCGAACCGATCTGCGCTCGCCCGGAAACGCCATAGCGGCAGCGCCTAAAGGCGCGCGGCCGGCGTCCAGGATGCTGCGGCGGGGACGGTCGCGATCCGCGAGACGGCAATAACGGCCTGGGTCCTGCTGTCCACGTCGAGCTTCTGGAGGATGGCCGAGACATGGGCTTTCACCGTGGCCTCGGACACCGCCAGCTCATAAGCGATCTGCTTGTTGAGCAAGCCCTCCGTCAGCATCATCAGCACGCGAAGCTGCTGCGGCGTCAGCGTCGCCATGCGCGCGACGAGATCGGCCGTCTCGGCATCGGCGGGGCCATCGAGCGCGACATCAGGCGGCGTCCAGAGATTGCCCTCCAGAATCCCGGCGATGGCCTGCCGCATCGTGCCGATATCGAGCGTCTTGGGAATGAAGCCGGACGCGCCGAAAGCCATCGACCGGCGGATGATCGCGGGATCGTCGTTCGCCGAGACGATGACGACCGGCACGCCGGCATATTCCGCACGCAGGTAGATCAGGCCGGAAAAGCCGCTCACGCCGGGCATCGACAGGTCCAGCAGGATGAGATCGATGTCGCCGCCGCGGGCGAGCTTCTGCACCACGTCGTCGAAAGTGCCCGCCTCGTCGATTTCGGTGACGGCCGGCAGCCCGGCGACCGCCTCGCGCAACGCACCGCGAAACAGCGGATGGTCATCCGCGATCAGCAACCTGTGCGATGGAGGCGTTTCTGGCGCCATGCTCGGCCTTCTGTCGGACACGCGGGCGCGACATTCTAGGGTCGTTTGCCGCCACTGAGAAATCCGAACTCGTGCGGCAACGATGTTTTCCCGCCGTTGCAGGACGGCGGAGGACCATTTTTCGCTGCAACGCAAAATATCTTGCGCCGCAACACGCCATCGCCGCACCGGCGTCATGTGCGCCCAAAGTCGAATATGGAGCACGCGGCCGCCACGCTAGCGTTTCCGTGCTTCGGCCGCGCGCCGGGGACAATGACATGTTGGGGGAAACGCTATGACGACCGTCACAGCCGACAACACGCCGTCGCGGCGGATGACCAGGGAAGAACGCAAGGTCATCATCGCCTCGTCCACCGGCACCATCTTCGAGTGGTACGATTTCTATCTCGCCGGCTCGCTCGCGGTGAACATCTCCGCGGCTTTCTTCTCCGGCGTGAACCCGACCGCGGGCTTCATCTTCACACTGCTCGGCTTCGCCGCCGGCTTTGCCGTGCGCCCGTTCGGCGCGCTGTTCTTCGGCCGTCTCGGCGATCTCATCGGCCGCAAATACACCTTCCTCGTCACCATGACGGTGATGGGCATCGCGACCTTCGTGGTCGGCCTGCTGCCCGGCTATGCCTCCATCGGCATCCTCGCGCCGATCGCCTTCATCATCTGCCGCCTGTTGCAGGGCCTTGCCCTTGGCGGCGAATATGGCGGCGCGGCCACCTATGTCGCCGAACATGCCCCGCAGGGCCGGCGCGGCTACTACACGTCGTGGATTCAGACTACCGCGACCATCGGCCTGTTCCTGTCGCTGCTCGTGATCCTCGGCCTGCGCCTAAGCATGAGCCCCGAAGCCTTCAATGCCTGGGGCTGGCGCGTGCCGTTCCTGATCTCGATCCTGCTGCTCGCGGTTTCGATCTGGATCCGGCTCTCGTTGCAGGAGTCTCCCGCCTTCGCCAAGATCAAGGCCGAAGGCAAAGGCTCCAAGGCGCCGCTGAAGGAAGCATTCGGCCAGTGGAACAACGCCAGAGTGGCGCTGATCGCCCTGCTCGGCGGCACCGCCGGCCAGGCCGTGGTCTGGTATTGCGGACAGTTCTACGCGCTGTTCTTCCTGACCCAGACGCTGAAGATCGACGGCACCACGGCCAACATCCTGATCGCGACCAGCCTGCTGATCGGCACGCCGTTCTTCATCTTCTTCGGCTGGTGGTCGGACAAGGTGGGCCGCAAGCCGATCATCATGGCCGGCTGTCTCATCGCCGCGATCGCCTACTTCCCGCTGTTCGGCGCGCTGGCAAGCTACGGCAACCCGGACCTGGTGGCTGCTCAGGAGCGCGCGCCGGTGACGGTGACGGCCGACCCCGCACGCTGCTCGTTCCAGTTCAACCCGGTCGGCACGGCAAGCTTCACCACGTCCTGCGATGTGCTGAAGTCCTTCCTCGCCCGCAACTCGGTGAACTACCATAACGAGTCGGCGCCGGCGGGCTCGCTGGCGCAGATGCGGATCGGCGACCGGGTGATTTCGGGCGTGGAACTGACCGGCCTGCCGGCGGCCGACGCCTCCGCCAAATCCGCGGCGCTGAACAAGGAGCTGACCGACGCCATCCGCGCCGCCGGCTATCCCGCCAGCGCGGACCCGGCCAAGATGAACAAGACCATGATGGTCGTGATCCTCACGATCCTCGTGATCTTCGTCACCATGGTCTACGGCCCGATCGCGGCCATGCTGGTCGAACTGTTCCCGACCCGCATCCGCTACACCGGCATGTCGCTGCCCTATCACATCGGCAACGGCTGGTTCGGCGGCTTCCTGCCACCCTTCGCTTTCGCCATCGTGGCGGCGACCGGCGATATTTTCTCCGGCCTGTGGTACCCGATCGCGATCGCCGCGATGACCTTCGTGATCGGCATGCTGTTCCTGCCGGAGACGAAGGATCGCGACATCTTCACCTACGACGACAACTGACCGCCCGTCGCAGGCAAACAGAAACGAAAGCCCCGCCTCGGCGGGGCTTTTTCCTTCTCGTCATGCCGGGTCTTTCAGCTCCGCTCGCCGATGAACTGAATCACCACCTCGCGCCGGTGCGGGCGGGCGCGATGCTCGACGAGATACACTCCCTGCCATATGCCGAGGGCCGGCGCGCCGTCCATCACGGCCACATGCAGGGAGACGCCGGTGAGCATCGCCTTCACATGGGCCGGCATGTCGTCCGGCCCCTCGGCGTCGTGGCGCCAGCCGGCATCCTCGGGCGCAAGCCGCGCCAGCGCGGTCGTGAGGTCCGCCAGCACGTCCGGATCGGCATTCTCCTGAATGGTGAGGGAGGCCGACGTGTGGCGCACGAACAGCAAGGCGACACCCTCCCGCGCGCCGATCTGCGCCAGCGTGATCCGCAGCGCCGCGGTGATGTCGGTGAAGCCGGCGCCTGACGTGGACACCGTGAACACCGCGGTGGAGACCGAAGCCGGCCCGGCATGACGGACATTGATATCCACGGAAACATCGTGACGGCGGGGCATGAGCGAACCGCTTCCTCCGGAAGCTGACGGAATCACAAACTGTCTGACACAGGACCGCGAGAGGCAGCGCTTTTCGGTCAGGTCTTCTTCATCAGTTCGTTGTGAAGGTTCTGCACGGTCTCCAGCAGCCGGCGCCACGCTTCGCCCAGAAACGACATGGCCTTGTTGATCTCAGCCTCGGTCGGCAGCCGCAGCTTGAGTTCCTCGCCCTTGGCCGCCGCCACATCGTTCCGCGTGCCGGCCGGCAGCGGAATGTCCCGCGAGATCAGCTCCTTCTTGAGAAGGGCGTTTTCGCTCTGAAGACGGTCGATCTCGCCTTCCAGCGCGGCGCGGTCGTCCGGCATGGCCTGGCAGGCCCAGCCCACGGTCCGGCGGGTGCAGAGCGAGACCTGTCCGGTTTTCGAATCGAGCCGGACATAGCCGTCCCCGGACCGGTTCAGCATATAGCGGCCGTCGTCGGCCGCGGGCGCGTTCTCGACCGTTTGCGCGGCGCCGGGCACAGCCAGCAGCACTACGCCCAGCAGCATCACGGCCGGCGCCAGCGCACGGCCCACCCCGGCAAGACCCGGTACGTCAAGACCCGGTACGGCAAGACCCGCAGCAGCGGGGCGACGGAAAGCTGTTCTGGGCATCATCGCCATCTTTCCAAATCCGAAGAGGCCGGGCCGCGCCGCCCCTCGATCCATCTGACTCAGCTTATCATACGCGACCGAACGCCGCGAAGGACGTTGAAAACTGCATGAAACTCCCGTGCCGGAAGTTATTTTCCCTATACATCTCATATGGTTATCTAAAAAATCGGGTTTCTTGACTTGGCAAAACCCAATCAGTATGGTCCGCGCGGTTTCGGGGGCGGGAAAAAAACCTGCTACAGCGGACGTTTGCGGGAAAGTGGTCATCAGCATGGCCGGCGAGAGACCCGAAACGGACAAGCGCAGCGGGCAACAACCGGCCGACGAAGCCGCCCTCTCGGCGAGGCTTGCGCGTCTCGGGGCCGGGCTTGGCAACGTCAAGGCCCGTCGTCCGGAGGTTCAGCGCGCCGATGGTGGCCCGACATCCAACATGTCGGGCATGGCCCGTGGGTTCAGGCTCTCGACCGAGCTTGTCGCAGGGGTCCTGGCGGGAGCCGGGCTCGGCTTCCTGCTGGACCGTTGGCTCGGCACGACGCCATGGGGGATGATTGTGCTGCTGCTGCTGGGCTTCGCCGCGGGCGTTCTCAACGTCATGCGCGCAGCGGGAGTGGTGGCTCCGAACGCGCTGGACGATCCCGGCCAGCGCGACAACCGCTCGTAAGGCCCGGCGCGCCGCCTTCAGCGCACCGGCACAAAGGACCGACCCGGCCATGGCCGATCCGCTTTCGCAATTCGAGATCAAGAACCTCGTTCCGCTTGGCAACATCGGCGGCCAGGAGATCGCTTTCACCAATTCGGCCCTGTTCATGGTGGTCGCTGTCGGCATCATCTCGGCGTTGATGCTCGCCACCCGCCGGGATCTGGTGCCAGGCCGGATGCAGTCCGTCGCGGAACTGTCCTACGAATTCGTGGCGACGACCTTGCGAAGCACCGCCGGCACCGAGGGCATGCGCTTTTTCCCCCTCGTCTTCACCCTGTTCATGTTCATCCTCGCGCTGAACATGATCGGCATCATTCCCTATACCTTCACCGTCACCAGCCACATCTTCGTCACGCTGCTGATGGCGCTGGTCGTGTTCTTCACCGTGGTGGGTTACGGCTTCTACGCCCACGGCCTCAGGTTCCTGAGGCTGTTCGCGCCGAACGGCGTGCCAGGCTACATCCTGCCGATCGTGACCTCGATCGAGATCGTCTCCTTCCTCTCCCGGCCGATTTCCCACAGCGTCCGTCTGTTCGCCAACATGCTGGCCGGACACATCACGCTGAAGGTGTTCGCGAGCTTCGTCGTCAGCCTCTCCGGCCTCGGCTTCCTCGGCTGGCTCGGCGCCGTTCTGCCGCTGGGCATGACCGTGGCGATCACCGCGCTGGAAATCCTGGTGGCCTTCCTCCAGGCCTATGTCTTCGCCATCCTCACCTGCATCTATCTCAACGATGCAATCCACCCGGGCCACTGACCGGCCTCACCCGTCCGATCCAACACAGCAAGGAGCTTTCCCATGGATCCAGTCGCCGCGAAGTATATTGGTGCCGGCATCGCCTGCATCGGCATGGGCGCCGTCGCCATCGCCGTCGGCAACATCTTCGCCAACTTCCTGTCGGCCGCGCTGCGCAACCCGTCGGCGGCTCAGGGCCAGTTCGGCAACCTGATTTTCGGCTTCGCCGTGACGGAAGCGCTCGGCATCTTCTCGCTGCTGATCGCCCTGCTCCTGCTGTTCGCGGTCTGATCGCCGCAGCGACGATCGTCCGGAGAAACTGATGGCCACCGCTCAAACTCTCGCGCAACAGCCCACCGTCGCGCAGACCGAGGCGCCGTCCGGCGCCAAGGGCACGTTTCCGCCGTTCCGGCAGGAAACATTCGCGTCTCAGGCCATCTGGCTCATTCTGACCTTCGTTCTCCTTTATGTGTTGATGGCGAAGCTGGGGCTGCCGCGGGTCGGCGGCATCCTCGAAAACCGCCAGAACCGCATCGAAGGCGACCTGGCGGCGGCCGAACAGGCGAAGGCCGCGGCGGATGCCGCCATCGCCTCCTACGAAAAATCGCTCGCGGACGCACGCGCCCGCGCGCAGGCCATGGCGGCCGAGACCCAGCAACAGCAGCATGACGCCGTCGAGGCCCAGCGCAAGACGCTGGAGCAGCAGCTCAATGCCCGCATCGCTGCCGCCGAAGCTACGATCGCCACGACCCGCGCCAACGCCATGGCCAATGTGAAGACCATCGCGACCGACGCCGCGGCGGCGATCGTCGAACAGCTCAGCGGCGTCACGCCGCAGCCGGGCGAGGTCGACGCGGCCGTGGCGGAAGCCACCAAGGGCTAGGACAGAACCATGGATACCTTCTGGGTTGGCGTCGCGCTCGCGATCCTGATCGCGATCATGATCTACATGGGCGTCCACAAGAGCATCGCCAAACAGCTCGACGACCGCGCAGCCAAGATTCAGGCCGATCTCGACGAGGCGCGCCGCCTCAAGGAAGAGGCCGAGGCCCTGCTTGCCGCCTACAGGACCAAGCAGCAGGAAGCCGAGCGGGAAGCCGCCGGCATCATCGAGGGCGCCAAGGCCGAAGCCAGCCGTATCGCGGCGGAAGCCAAGGCCAAGATGGAAGAATTCGTCATCCGCCGGACCAGGATGGCGGAAAACAAGATCGCCCAGGCCGAGGCCCAGGCCATGGCCGACGTGAAAGCCGCCGCGGCCGACGCCGCCGTGGAAGCCGCCGGCCGCATCCTGCGCGACAAGGTCAGCGGCCCGGTCGCGAATGGCCTGCTCGAACAGGGCATCGCCGACCTCAAGACCAAACTGAACTGATCCGGCTGAACTGATCTGGCGGAGCCAGCCCCCGCTGTCTCGGAAAATCCGGCCTTGCGCCGGATTTTTTGTATCCGCTTCGCGCATCCCCGGACGTCGGCACGACTCGTTTCATGCGGACCACACGGCTGCCGGGGATCGCGCCAAGGCGGCCTCCAGGCCATAAGGCGGTCTCCAGGCCATAAGGCGGCCTCCGGAGCCAGACGGGTGCGGCGCGAGAGCACGGTCCCTGCGTTACTCGCAAGGTCACTCACCACCGCGCCAGCCCGTCCGCGTCGCGCGGCCGGCGGACGCTCCTCTCGTTTCAAACGGCCTCGTGGAGGTGAGAACTCGGGGACACCCTGGCCGCACCAACGGCCGTCCCCCCACGAATCACCGGGCAGGAAAGCCGCCGCGGTGCTCACGGCTTCTCACGCGCCGCCTAACCGGCGGCCGCATTGCCGACCACGCCATGGCGCCAAGTGCCGGCAGGAGAATATCGCCGCCGTCAGGACCGCTTGCGCGGCGGCGTGCGCCGGGCCGGCGGCCGGTCGCCCTGGGGATCGAAGCCGACATAGACCACATAGGCGTCGAGATTCTCGTCGGCCGGCATCGGGAAGGACAGGGTCTCCATCACATGGACGAAAGGCATGTTGCCCTGTCCCGGCGGCACGTTGACGCTGGTGCGCTGGAACATGCTGGCGATGGTTTGCGGCTCCGGCCCTTCCTTCACCACCGCATAACGCAGCGGGATGTCCACCGGGCCGGGGCGGCCGGCGGGGCCGAGCACGACACGGCCCTGCACGCCGATGCGCATGGTCACGACGCCATTCACCAGAGCGCAGTCGCGGGAGAGTTCCCCGAAGCTGAGCTGGTGGCGTTGATTCTCGGGAATCGCCTCGCCCGGCATGGTCACGGACAGCGCGCCCGCGCCGCTGCGAATCGTGACTGTCGGGCAATCGATCGCGCTCTGGGCCGCACCGACCGGCGCCGGTGCGTCCGTCGCCGTCGTCGTCGGGATGCTGGCCGAGAATACGCCGCCGAAGCCGGACACGGTCGGCGAACAGCCGGCCGCAAGTCCCGCGACCGCAAGACCGGCAGCGATCCGCGCCGATGATGATGAAAGACGAATGCCGGTCATCGGTCCGCTGCCCCCTCACGTCAGGGTCTGACGCAAAGGCGCTGCGTCAGACTTGTCGCTCTCCTGTTCGGGCACGGCCTTGTCCGGAAACCGGTGGTCTTCGCGGGGCCATGCTCGGACGACGGGGCCTTATAGCAAGCCAACCGTGGCGAGCCCAAGGCATTTGCGCATCGCGGCGCGAAACCGGCCGATCACAGAGACGGCCTCATAATGCGGCGGCGTGTAAAACATCACGGCCCCGGCCGGCGCAGGGGGATATCGCCCTTCACGCAGGCGAACAGCAGGTGATCCTGCCAAAGGCCGTTGATGCAGAGATATTCGCGGGCGTAGCCCTCGCGGGTGAAGCCGGCCTTCTCCAGCAGGCGGATGGAGGCGGCATTGGTGGGAATGCAGGCGGCTTCGACGCGATGCAGGCGCAGCGCGCCGAGCGCATGGGGCAGCAGGCCGTTCTTCACGGCATCGGTCATATAGCCCTGCCCGGCGTGGCACTGGCCCATCCAGTAGCCCAGGCTGCCGACCTGCGCGCAGCCGCGCCGGACGTTGCCCAGAGTCATGCCGCCGAGCAGGACGTGATCCTGCTTGCGGAAGACAAAGAAGGGATAGGCAAGATCGTGGCGCTGGTCCTCGGAATAGCGCCGCAGACGCCGCCGGAAGGCCCCGCGCGTGAGATCGTCCGCCGGCCAGATCGGCTCCCATGGCGTGAGAAAAGCGCGGCTGGCCTCGCGCAGCGCCGCCCATTCCGGAAAATCGGCCATCTGCGGCGCCCGCAGAAACACCCGCTGCGCTTCGATCACAGGCAACTGCTCTGAAAGATTCACTGTCCGGAAGAACGCCATCGCCCGTTTCGTCCGCGCGCCAGCCTGCGGCCGATCGCCGCGATCTGTCCTGCGAACTATGCCGCTTTCGCGAGGCTTTCCGCAATGGTCGCGGCATGCTCCAGTTTGCCGCCCGGCCCGAGCGCGGCGACGGCGGGCCGGCCCCGCGCCAGCAAGGCGCGGCCGGCGGCGCGGGTGCTCTCCACGGTCACGGCTTCGACCTTGGCGACGACCTCCTCCAGCGGAATCGGCCGGCCGAAGGCGAGCATCTGCCGCGCGATCTGCTCCGCGCGGCGGCCGGAGCTTTCCAGCGCCATCAGCAGGCCGGCCTTCATCTGCGCCTTGGCGCGCGCGACCTCCGCCTCGGTGATGCTGCCGACACCGGCGGCAAGCTCGTCCACCACCACCTGCATCAGTTCCGGCACGTCGTTGGCGTCGGTTCCGGCATAGAGGCCGAACACGCCGGTGTCGGCATAGGGGATGTGAAAGGTATAGATCGAATAGCACAGGCCGCGCAGCTCGCGGACTTCCTGGAACAGCCGCGAGGACATGCCGCCGCCCAGGATGCTGGTGAAAACCTGAAGGCTGTAGAGCGAGGGGTCCGTCACCTTCACGCCATGCAGCGCCATGGCGACATGGGCCTGTTCGAGATCGCGCGGCTCGATATGCGAGCCGCCCACGAAGGTCGCCGGCTCCGGCACCGGCGCCGCGCCGGTCGCGAAGCTCGCGAAGCGGTCGGCCACCTGCGCCACCACGGCGTCATGCTCCACCGCGCCGGCGGCGACCACCACCATGTCCGGCGCGCGATAGTTGCGCTCCAGATAGGCGCTGAGATTGCGCCGGCCGAAGCCGCGCACGGACTGCGGCGTGCCGAGGATCGAACGGCCGACCGGCTGGTTCGGAAAGATGATTTCCTGAAGCCGGTCGAAAATCAGATCGTCCGGCGTGTCCTCCGCCGCGCCGATCTCCTGCACGATCACATTCTGCTCGCGGGTGAGTTCTTCCGGATCGAAAGTCGGATGCGCCAGAATGTCGGACAGCACATCGAGCGCCAGCGGCACATCCGCCTTCAGCACGCGGGCATAATAGCTCGTCGTCTCGGTGCTGGTCGCGGCGTTGAGGTCGCCGCCCACGGCCTCGATCTCCTCGGCGATCTGCCGCGCCGTGCGGCTCGCCGTACCCTTGAAGGCCATATGTTCGAGCAGATGCGAGATGCCGTGCTCGTCCGGCCGCTCATCCCGGCTGCCGGACCCGACCCAGACTCCGAGCGAGGTGCTTTCGAGATGCCCCATACGGTCGGTGACGACAGACAGTCCGGACGGCAGGCGGGTGACTTCGACGCTCACGCAACAGCTCCTTGTGCGGCACGGCTCAACGACATGATATGGCGTTCGAGGGCCGCGGGATCAACCGGCAGCGGCGTGAACCGCTCGGTGCGCGTCATGAGGTCGCCGAGCCAGTCCGGCAACGGGGGCCGCCGGCCGCAGGCGGCGGCGACCGCATCCGGGAATTTCGCCGCATGGGCCGTGGACAGCACCACCATGGGCGTGCCGTCCGCCGGGGCTTCCTTCTCCGCGACAGCGACCGCAACGGCAGTGTGCGGGTCGAGAAGCTGTCCGGTCTCGCGCAGCACGGTGCGGATCGTCGCGGCGGTCTCGTCCTCGTCGGCGCGGCCGGCCGAGAACAGCGCGCGGATCGCGCCCAGCGCCGCGCCCGACAGGTCGAAACGTCCGGATTGCTTCAGCGACGCCATCAGGCCGCGCACCGCTGCCGCATCGCGCCCGTAAGCCTCGAACAGCAACCGCTCGAAATTCGACGACACCTGAATGTCCATGGACGGCGAGGAACTGGCGACGACCCCACGCACCTCATATGCGCCATTCGCCAGCGTGCGGGCGAGGATGTCGTTGACATTGGTGGCGATCACCAGCCGGTCGATCGGCAGGCCCATGCGCTGCGCGACATAGCCTGCATAGATATCGCCGAAATTTCCGGTCGGCACCGTATAGGCGAGCTTGCGATGCGGCGCGCCGAGCGCGACCGCCGTGGTGAAGTAATAAACCACCTGGGCGACGATGCGCGCCCAGTTGATGGAATTGACGCCGGAGAGCCGCACCCGGTCGCGGAAGGCGTGGTTGTTGAACAGGTCCTTCACCAGCGCCTGACAGTCGTCGAAGGTGCCGTCGATGGCGATGGCATGGACATTGCCGTCCGGCGCGGTCGTCATCATCATCCGCTGCACGTCCGACACCCGGCCGTGGGGATAGAGCACGAACAGGTCCGCCCGCGCGCGGCCGCGGAAGGCTTCCACCGCCGCGCCGCCGGTATCGCCCGAGGTCGCCACGACGACGGTGGTGCGCTCGCCGCGCGCCTCCAGCGCGAAATCCATCAGCCGCCCGAGCAACTGCATCGCCAGGTCCTTGAAGGCCAGCGTCGGGCCGTGATGCAGCTCCGCCACGAAGCGGCCGGCGTCGAGCTGGGCGAGCGGCACCACCGCCGGATGGCGGAATGTGGCGTAAGCCTCGCGCACCATGCGGGCGAGATCCTCGTCGGCGATGGCGCCGCCGACGAAAGGCGCGATCACGGCGCAGGCGACATCCTCATAGGGCCGGCCGGCGAAACCGGCGATGGTCTCGGCGGAAAGCTGCGGCCAGCTTTCCGGCACATAAAGGCCGCCGTCGCGGGCAAGACCCGCCAGCGTGACATCGACAAAGCCGAGCGCGGGGGCCTCGCCCCTGGTGGACACGTAACGCACGATTTCTCCAGACGAATTCCGGCCCGGACCCTGCCCGCCAGCGGCGGCGCCGGGACGGCGCGCACCCTAGAGCATGATCCACCACGGGGAAACCGGCTTTCCGGCGAGGCCGCATTGACGGAACAGCCGCCGGGTTCCCGCTAGCCGCGGGCCCGGCGGGTTTCAGCCCGGCCAAACGCCGATGGCAGGACTGGAATGACAGGACTGGATTGGCAGGCGGAGCCGGCGACCGCCGGCTCCGTTACCGGCAGAGGCCGGCGATGAAAAGGCTGTCCGCGCCCCTCACCGCTTCACGGGCGCCTTCTCCTTGGCAAGTTCGCGCACCACATCGAGATCCGGCGAGAAGCCGAGGCCCGGCGTCTGCGGCAGGTCCATCCAGCCTTCCTTCGGCTCCGGCAGGTCGCGATAGACCCGCTTGTACATCTCCACCGCGAGATAGTGGTGTTCGACAAGGCTGCCGTTGGCGAGGCCGCCTTGCAGATGCATGTTGTGATAGGACCACGCCCCGCCATTGGCGGCCGGCACGTTGAATGCCTGCGCCAGCGCGAGGATCTTGGCGCATTGGGTATAGCCGCCGCTGATGACGGCGTTGGGCTGCACCACGTCCACGGCCTCGTGCATGAGCAGGTCGCGGAAGCGGAACATCAGCCCCTCGTTCTGGCCGGCGGCCAGCGCCATGCCGGTCTGGCGGCGGAGCTGCGCCATCTGCAACGCATCGTTCTGCGTGATCGGCTCCTCGAAGAAGGAGATGCGATACTCCTTGATCATCTCGATCAGCTTCGAGGCATGATAGAAATCGAGGCTGCAATTGGCGTCGATAAACAGCTCCACGTCCGGGCCCACCGCCTCGCGCACGGTGCGCACGCGCTCCGCATCCTCGCGGATCACCTCCATGACGGCCTGACGGTCGCGGTTCTTCAGGGCCTGATGGCCGACGGTCATCTTCAGCTTGTTGAAGCCGAGGCCGGCCCAGTATTTCGCAGCTTCGCCGAGCTGCTCGCGGGTGAAGAAGTCGAAGCCGAAGGTGACATAGATCGGCACGCGGCTGCGCGCGCCGCCGAGCAGCCGCCACACCGGCTGGCCGAGCGCCTTGCCCTTGATATCCCACAGCGCGATGTCGATGGCGGCCAGCGCATGGGCGGCATAGCCGGTCTGCCCGCGCGGCATCATCAGCCAGTACAGCTTGTCCCAGATCTTCTCATGGGCCAGCGGATCGTCGCCGATGATGGCCGGGCCCGCGACATGATCGACGGCGGCGGCGACCACGTTCTGCTCGGTGATCGAGGTCATGCCATGGCCGATCAGCCCGGTATCCGTCTCGATTTCCACGATGCAGCAGGACATCGCGGCGGGCTTGTCCAGCCCGAGCAGCGTGATCTTGAGTGGCACATGGATCGGCGTGGCGGTGACGCGGACAATCTTCATGGTGCGTTTCTTCCCCCGGACATGATGAGCCGCCAACGCGGCGGGTGCCGCACCTTAGAGCATGATCCCGAAAAGTGGGAACCGGTTTTCGGAAAAGATCATGCTCAAACAAAACTATAATCGCTAGGGTCTGATTCAACGAAATTGGATCAGACCCTAGCGATCCACGCCGGAAAGCAAAGAGCACAGAATGCGGCACCCGCGCCGCACGCACGCGGCCACGCCGTTCAGGCCGGCTCCACGGTGAGATTCACGCCGTCCGCCGCAATCACCCGCACAGACGTCCCGGCCGGAAGATCCGGCCCCGAGACACGCCAGACCGTATCGTCGATCCGGACAGTGCCCGCGCCATGGACAATGGCGGTCTCCAGCGCGAAGACGCGGCCGACATAGCCGGCCGTGCGCCGGTTCAGGAAGACATGATCCTCGCTGACGTCCCCCGCGGGCCGCGAGAGCTTCCGGCCGACGACGATCGCGACGACCGAAAACAGCGCGAAAGCGATGACCTGCGCCTGCCACGACCAGACCACGACGAACGACAGCAACCCCACCGCCAGCGCCGCGATGGCCAGCCAGACCATGAACACGCCCGGCGCGAGCAGTTCCGCGATCAGCAGCAGCGCCCCGAGAATGAACCAGTTCCAGAAGCCGAGCGAAACGAGCCAGCCGATCATGCGCGATATCTCCGCTCACGCGAACCGGGGCGGGAGCGGCATCACGCCGGCCCCTGCGGACGCGGCGTCACCGGCGGCACGGCCCCGCGCCGCCCGCTCGCAGTGCCGCCGGCGCCATCGTCCCCGAACGTGGATTTGGCGATCTCGGCAATGCCGGCGAGCGAGCCGATCACGCTGGTCGCCTCGATCGGCAGCATCAGAACCTTCTGATTGGGCGACTGGGCGATCTTGCCGAAGGCGTCGAGATATTTTTCCGCGATGAAATAGTTCAGCGCCGCGATGTCGCCGCGCGAGACCGCCTCACTGACCATGGTGGTGGCCTTGGCCTCGGCTTCCGCAAGGCGCTCGCGGCCCTCCGCATCGCGGAACGCGGCCTCGCGGCGGCCTTCCGCCTCCAGGATCTGGGACTGTTTGGCGCCTTCCGCGCGCAGGATCTCGCTGGCGCGCTGGCCCTCGGCTTGCAGGATCTCGGCGCGCTTCTCGCGCTCCGCCTTCATCTGCCGTCCCATCGACTGCACGAGATCGGCCGGCGGCGCGATGTCCTTGATCTCGATGCGGTTGACCTTCACGCCCCAGGGCGACACCGCCGCATCGACGACGCGCAGCAGCCGCTCGTTGATCTCGTCGCGATGGGACAACACCTCGTCGAGATCCATCGAGCCCATCACGGAACGGATGTTGGTCATGGTCAGCGTGGTGATGCCCTGGCGCAGGTTGTCCACCTCGTAGCTGGCCTTGGCGGCGTCGAAAACCTGGAAGAAGGCGACGCCGTCCACCGAGACGGTGGCGTTGTCGCGGGTGATGACCTCCTGCTGGGGAATGTCGATCACCTGCTCCATGATGTTGACCTTGCGGCCGATGCGGTCGAAATACGGAATGATGAGGTTGAGGCCGGGCGTCAGCGTGCGCGTGTAGCGGCCGAAGCGCTCCACGGTCCAGTTGTAGCCCTGACTGACCGTCTTGACGCCGGCAACCAGCGTCAGGATCACCAGCGCGAGAAACACCAGCACGAAGATATCGAAGCCGAACATGATGAGTCCCCTGCGCCAGGATGCGGCCGCAATGGGCCATGCCGACAGATCGGCGCGATGTTAGCGGAAATCCACGCAGCGGCACAACGGCGGGACACGGCCGCCCTCTCCTGAAGCAAGCCGTGCCTGCGCGACATCCCCGGTTCGGGGGATTCGGCGTTACTTTGGAACGGTTAAACCGATGCCGAGGACGGGCTCCCGCGGCTGCGCGCGAAATACCATGCCTTCCGCTGAAACATGCTGACAGCGCTCAGATCCAGCCCTGCAACTCGCGCGTCGCGATCTGCCTCAGCATATCCATGCCGAGATCGTCGTCGTTCAGGCAGGGCACCATGGTCAAGCGCTCGCCGCCATGCTTGCGGAACAGCGCGGCGATCTCGATGGCGATTTCCTCCAGCGTCTCCAGGCAGTCGGCGGCAAAGCCCGGCGTGACCACGGCGAGCGACTTCACGCCGTCCTTCGCCAGCCGCTTCACGGTATCGGCGGTTGCGGGACCAAGCCATTTGTCGCGGCCGAAGCGGGACTGGAAGGTCATGATCAGCTTGGTCTCATCACGACCGAGGCGCGCGCGCAGCAGCCGCGTGGTCTCGTTGCAGTGATGTTCGTAAGGGTCGCCCTTGCGGACATACTCCTCCGGCATGCCATGATAGGAGGCAAGGATCACCTCGGGCGCGCCGTCCAGCGTGGCGACATGGCGCTCGACGGACTGCGCCACCGCCTCGATATAGGCGGCATCGGCATAATAGGCCGGCAGCACCCGCACCGCCGGCTGCCAGCGCATCCGCGCCAGCGCATCGAAGGCGGCATCGCAGGCCGTCGCCGTGGAGGACGAGGAATATTGCGGATAGAGCGGCATCAGCAGGATGCGCTCGCAGCCCTGTTTCGCCAGTTCGGACAGCCGCTCCGCGATGCGCGGGAAGCCGTAGCGCATCGCCCAGTCCACCTTGACGCTGTCGCCTTTGCCGAGGACTTGCGCGAGCTTTTCCGCCTGGGCGCGGGTGATGGTCTTGAGCGGCGATTCGTCCGCTTCCTGGTTCCATATCGTGCGATAGGCCTTGACCTTGAAGCGCGGCCGCAGCGGCAGGATGATCCCGTTCAGCACGAAGCGCCACAGCGGCCCCCGCTTTTCGATCACCCGCGGGTCGTTGAGAAATTCCTTGAGATAGGCCCGGATCGCGGACGCGTCCGCCCGCTCGGGCGTGCCGAGATTGATCAGCAGCACGCCGACCGGCGTCGCCGGCGCGACAGGCACGGGCGTCACCGCCGGAAGCTGCATCGGTGCGGCGGCCGGGCGCTGCGCAGCCATGTCCATCAGCGCCCGCTTGACCGGCTCCAGATCGACCGGCTCCGCGGCCGCGGATGGTCTCGGGTCGATGCCGGAACCCGCATTCTCCTCCATCGGCACGGCCGGAGCGGCGATGGTCGCGTCGGCTGTCGCCGCCGGATGCGCGGGCGCAGCTTCTTCCGCCTGCACGGAAGGCTTGTCCTGATCCGACATCACGCACGCTCCCGCAACTTGTCCCGGAGGCATGAAACCTTCCGAAAACCGGCTCCCGGTTTCGGGATCATGCCTAAAAACCCATCAGACGCTCATTGGCCATATAGCCCATGAGCAGCGCAAGGCCGAAGAGAAAGACCAGCACCGCCGCCAGCAGTTCGACGCCGCGCAGGACCAGCACGCCGCTCCCGCCCGAATGGCCGAGAAGCCGCATGGCCAGCCCCTTGGCGCCCACGGCGAACACCGCGATGGCGGCGACCGTCAGCGCCGTGCCGAATCCCATGATGAAGGCCGAGGCGACGCCCGCCCAGAACAGCCCCTGCGCGAAGGCGAAGACCAGCACCAGAATGGCCCCCGAGCAGGGCCGCAGCCCGACGGCGAAGATCGCCGCCAGCCCGCGCCGCCAGCCGCCGGGCCCCGCGAGGTCCTTCGGTTCCGGACCATGGGAATGGCCGCAATGGTCGTCGTGATGATGGTGACCGTCATGACCGTGGCCATGATGCTCATGATCATGATGCGCGTGGGCATGGTTCTCGTGATTCCTGCCGCGCAGCGCCGATACCAGCCCCCGGCCCTTCACCCACATCAGCCGCAGACCGATCAGCACGATCAGGCCATAGCTGACGATCTCGATGATGCGGACGGCGTCGTTCATGCGGGCCGCCGTCACGCCGAGCAGCACCGCCGCGATGCCGACCACCGCCACGGCGACCAGCGCCTGCAAGAAGGCCGAGGCGAAGGACAGCGCCACGCCACGACGCCAGGTCTCGTCATTGGCGATGACATAGGACGAAATGACGGCCTTGCCGTGGCCCGGCCCCGCCGCATGGAAGATGCCATAGAGAAACGACAGGCCGAGCAGCCCCCAGACCGCCGTGCCATCCGTCCGGGCCTGGCGGATCAGCGCGGACAAGCCGCGATAGAATTCCGCCTGTCGCGCCAGCAGCCAGCCGACGATACCGTCCGGCGGCGCGGCCGGCGGGCCACCGCTCCCGCCGAACGGATTGCCCCCCTGCGCATGGGCGGCGATATCGGCAAGGCCGAGCACCACCAGCATCAGGGCAAGGATCATCATCAAGGGGCGGAAGAAGCGCATCGGGTGATGTCTATGAACCGGAGGGCCGCAGGAAAGATGCCGAAACGTCGCTGGCCGGGCGGACCGTTCAACAGACCACCGAAATCCTGTTGGCGAGCTGGGCATCCACCGTGCCCGCGCCGAGCTGGTCGAAGAAGGCTTCGCTCAGCCGCCGCGCCTTGTTCAACTCGGCCTCCGGCGGTTTTGCCATCGTCGCCTTGCATTGCGCGGGCGCACCCACCAGCGCGACCGGGTCCTTCTCGCGGAAGCTGAACTCCACGAAATAGGAGGGGTCATAGACCTCAAGCTCGAGCGCCTTCGCCTTCACGGCCTGCTTCAGCGGCAGCGTGTAATGCAGGGTGAGCACCTCGTCCGTATAATCGAGCCAGTAATCCACCGGCGGATCGAACAGCGCGGTTCTGCCGTCCGCCTTGGCGAAGGTGAAGAAGTCATATTCCTTGAGTGAGGTGACGTTGATCTCCGCGAGCGGCGCCAGTTCCTCGCGGGTGAACCTGCCCTTCTCCTTCTGGTCCAGTCCCTGAGTCGCATAGGCCGAGAACATATCGTCGAAGGTCCAGGCGTGGCGCACGCCGGTGACGCTGCCGTCCGGCGCATAAACCAGTTCGGACGCCATCTTCACGAAGACATGGGGATGCGCCTGCGCGGGTGCGGCGGCGAACACACAGGCAAACGCCGCGACGGCGGCGGCAAAAGCGCGGGATAACGACGAAACCATATGGCGATCCGCCCGGATGAAGGCTGCGATTCAGGCTTTCATCCTAGCACGGAACACGGCGGAACCGCGGCAGACCGCCAATTTCAAGCCCTTCACACGCCGTCCGCGCCGCCGTCGCTGCGGGGGTCGTGCGCGCCTTCCAGCGTGCGGTCGGGATGGAAGATCGCCGCGCCGGCATGGCCGACGGTGTGGGAGTAATCCTCCGCGAAAACCTCCACGGGATGGCCGGCGGACTGGAGCCGGTCCAGCAGGGTGCCGTCGAACCGCGCCTCGAAACGCAGGTCATCCCGGCTCTCGCCCCAGGTCCTGCCCAGCACCCAGCGCGGCGCCTCGATGGCAACGTCCAGCGGCTGGCGGAACAGAACATGGCGGCTGAACACCACCGCCTGGGTCTGCGGCTGGCCGTCGCCGCCGCGCGTGCCATAGGCCATCACGCGGCCGTCGTTCAGCACCGCCAGCGCCGGGTTGAGGGTGTGGAACGGCAGCCGTCCCGGCGCCAGCAGTCTCGCCGCGCCTGTCTCCAGCGAGAAGGCGCAGCCGCGATTCTGCATCAGCACGCCGGTGCGCGGCAGCACCACGCCCGAACCGAACTCCCAGTAGATCGACTGGATATAGGATACGACGAGGCCGGAGGCATCCGCCGCGCCCATCCACACGGTATCGGCATCCCCGACGCCGCCGGGCCATGGCGCGGCTTTGCGCATGTCGATCTTCGCAGCCTCGCGATCCAGCACCGCCGCTTCGAGGAAGGAGGATGCCGGCCGCTCCATCTGCGCCGGATCGGTGATGAAGCGATCCCGAATCAGGAAGGCGCGCTTGGTCGCCTCGACCAGCCCGTGAATATGGTCGAAGCCCTCGGCCTCCCTGACCTTCAGCCGCTCGAACAGCGCGAGGATCATCAGCGAGGCCAGCCCCTGCGTCGGCGCGCCGGTATTGTAGAGCGTGCCGCATGCGAGCTTCACGGAGAGCGGCTCGGCGATGGTCGCCTCGCAGCGC
>DATMEW010000177.1:0-3303 GCA_035556495.1 Xanthobacteraceae bacterium
ACGCCGCCGCGTTCGCGGACCCATGCGGTGCGCACGCGCGGCAGACCCTTCTCGACATCGATGGTCGCATCCGGGTCGGTATAAGGCCCGGATGTGTCATAGACCGGCAGCGGCGGCTCGCCGCCGCTCAGGGCGATCTCGCGCAGCGGCACGCGCAGGTCCGGCGCGGCGTCCGGCTGCATATGGACCTTGCGCGAGGCGGGCAGCGCGCCGGTGGTGACAGCAGGAATGGCGAGTTTGGGATCATGAATATTCATGGGAATCCTCCCGCGAGTTGGCGCTGAGATTCAGCGATGTGATGAGATGGAGATGTGAAAGAAGGCGTCAGCCGAAATAGCCGACGAAGCTCAGCACCAGGCCGAGCAGCGCGAAGACAGCGCCAAACACGATCAGCGGCGCGTCATTGTCCAGCAGCGTGGGGGCCAGCCGTTCGAGCGTGCCCGTCATCGTGAGCCGCATGACGCCGGCGGCGAGGGAGAGCCAGCCGAGCAGCGTGATAATGAGCCGCCAGTCCGCCACCCAGAGATTATGGCCGAGCACCACGGCGAGGCCGGGCACGAAGGCGAGAATGCCGGCGAGATAGATCAGCGCGCGGGAGCCCAGGAATTCCCGCGCCATCGTCCGCATGCCGGCGCGGTCGATGAGCAGCGTGAGGCCCATCACGACCAGCAACGGGCCGATGAGCTGCGCAAGAAAATAAGATGTCGATAGCGATGGCTGTAGCGTCTGCATCTGCGTCCTGTCCCTTCGCCGGCATGACCCGGATCAGGTTCAAAGGGTTTTCGCAGAGCCATCCTTTGATCGTGGATGGCGAGGCGGCATCTCAGCTCCCGGTCCGGAGCTCCCCTCGGAACGCATCCAGTCTAGACGGAATGCAGGGGGTGTCAACGGCGCAAGGCCATGCCGGGACGCAGCGGATCATTGGGAAAAGGCCGGCCCGGAACGGGTTCCGGAGCCGGCCTTCGGTCTTCGCTTCGCCAGAAGGAAGATCGCTGAATCCTTAGTGGACGCGGCCGCCACCGGGTTGCTGCATCTGGCTGCTCGCAGTCTGCATCGTCGTGGATGAGAACTCCCGAGGCGCGCGCTGCGCGGTTGCGCCGCCGCGCAGCACCACGACCTTCGCACCGATGCCGACCCGGCTGTAGAGATCGGAGATATCCGCGTTGGTGAGCCGGATGCAGCCGGACGACACGTTCCTGCCGATGGTGGTCGGATCGTTGGTGCCGTGGATGCGATACATGGTCGAGCCGAGATACAGCGCACGGGCGCCCAGCGGATTGCCGGGACCGCCGGCCATGAAGCGCGGCAAATAGGGCTGGCGCGCGATCATCTCCGCCGGGGGATGCCAGTCCGGCCACTCCGCCATGCGGGAGACGCGCTCGGTGCCGGCCCAGGTGAAGCCTTCGCGGCCGACGCCGATGCCGTAGCGCATGGCGCGGCCGTTGCCGAGCACGAGATAAAGATAGGTGTGCGCGGTGTCGATCACGATGGTGCCGGCGGGCTCGCGACTCTGGTAGCTGACGACCTGGCGCTGGAGATGCGCAGGCAGCACATGGTCGTCATCCGCTTCCATCGGGGCGCGGTCGATCATGTCGCGTTCGGTGTCGGGCGCATAAGCCATGCGTGGCTGATAGGCGCGCTGGTCGTAAGCGCGCTGCTGATGAGCGCTCTGGGGAGCATAGATCACCAGGGGGTCCGCGGCCGCATTGCCTGCAACACCGGCTACGGCGAAAAGCACAGCGCAAGGCAGATGCCGAACAGCGTTCGTCATGACGCGCCCCTTCCGGGTCATCCAGGTTGTCGTGTTGTCCGGATTTACAAACCGCGATCCTGCGCGATGGTTCCCGAAAGCGGGAGGCAGGCTTCGATGTCGTCCTGACGGACGCGGGCCGATGCGGGGTTCGAAGGGTTTCGGAAGCGCCGCGCCGTCAGCCCTTGCGGTCCGCATGCCAGCCGACGACGGCGTCGGGAACCGCATCCACCGAGGCGAAATAGGGCTTGATGTCGATCAGCGCGGTTCCGTCCAGGCAATCCAGCCCGATCACGGAGAGTGTCGGTCCCTCCACCCGCAGCAGCCGCGCCACGCTCAGCGCGATGGGGTTCGGCCGCGCCGGCGAGCGCAGCGAGAAGGTGCCGCGAGGCACCCCGTAATGCCGCGGCGTTTGCGACACGAGATCGCGCCGGGCCTGATCCATCCAGTAAAGCAGGATCACATGGCTGCATGTTTCCACGCCGGCGAGGCCGGCAGCATAGTGCTCGTCGACTTCCACGGTGCAGACCGCATCGGATTCCCGGGCATTCTTGGGGCAGTCCTCGCGCCGCCGCCACGGTGTGTGAATGCGGCCGATGAAATAGACCCCCTCGTCGGGCACGGCCGGCAGGTCGATGGCGACTTCGCCGGGGCGGACCCCGTAGGACGGATTGGGCACTGAATCGGACTTTGAATCAGGCATGGCGGCTCGACAGGTCGGTTTGCGGCAAAGCATGTATAATCCCGCGTGACCCATCACCCAAGCTGTGCGGACAGATGCACCCGAGCCGTCCTGAACTGCCCTTCACCACACTGACCGCGGCCCTGAGGGCAGCCGGGGAGCCGACGCGCCTGCGCATCCTCGCGCTGCTGTCGGAAGCGGAACTGACGGTGACGGATCTCGTCGAAATCCTGCGCCAGTCCCAGCCGCGCATCTCGCGCCATCTCAAGCTGCTGGTTTCCGCCGGGCTGGTGCAGCGGTTCCGCGAGGGTTCCTGGGCCTATTTCCGGCTGGCGGAGCGCGGCATCGCCGCCGATCTCATCGCCCCTCTCGATCCGCTCGACATCAACGTGGTGCGGGATCAGGAGCGGCTGGCGGCGGTGCGGGCGGCGCGGGCTGCGGCGGCACAGGCTTATTTCCGCCGCCATGCCGCGGAATGGGATCGCATTCGCAACCTGCATGTGGCTGATGAGGCGGTGGAAGGCGCGATCCGCGCCGCATTGGCGGACCAGCCGTTCCGCTCGCTGCTCGATCTCGGCACCGGCACCGGACGCATGCTGGAGATGTTCGGTCCGGACATCGAACATGGCCTCGGTCTCGATCTCTCGCCGGAGATGCTGGCGCTGGCCCGCGCGCGGCTGGACCGCGCAAGGCTGAAACATTGCAGCGTGCGGCAGGGCGACATCTACGACATCGCCGTGCCGCCGGATGCCTTCGACGTCGTCATCGTGCATCAGGTGCTGCACTTCCTCGATGACAGTGCGCGGGCGGTGCAGGAGGCCGCGCGCATGCTGCGCCCGGGCGGGCGGCTGCTGATCGTCGATTTCGCGCC
>DATMEW010000178.1:0-51037 GCA_035556495.1 Xanthobacteraceae bacterium
TCCCCTTGACCACGTGGCTCCACGCCCTTACACAGCCAGCTTCCGACGCCGGCTTCCGGCCTCGCGAGCGCGTAGCTCAGCTGGTAGAGCAATTGACTTTTAATCAATAGGTCCTGGGTTCGAGCCCCAGCGCGCTCACCAAAAAGCCCAGACTTTTCCAACACTTACATCTTCCGCGAACGTCGCCATAGCCGACCGGTTTCCAATTTCAGCCTCGCGGTTTCCAAACTCCCGTTCACGCACCGTTCGGGGAACCCATTCTGCGCTTTGTTCTCGTCTCGTTCTCATGCTAATTGGCCGGCCCTCTTTGTGAGCCCGAGGCCATGTCCCGCCGCCGCAGTACCCCTCCGACCTACACCCGGACCAGCGAGCCGGGTGCGCATCACAGTTGCCCACCGCCTGCGCCACCGCCGCGCAAGCCCTACCCTCACCACTATTCGCGGTCCGACATTGAGCGGATCGCACACCAACTGGCGATGGTCTGGGACGAGCAACACAACGTGCGCCTGGGGCCACAGGTCGCCAAGCTGTGCGAGGCAGGATTGCGGATGCTGCTGTCGGAGCCGACGCGCAAAGAGGTGATGGACATCCTGCGGTGCGAGCGGTGCGCTCCGGACCCTGACGGCCCCGCATGCGCGGCATGCGTGGCAAGGACGAACGAGATCGTCAGGATTTTTCAGGACCAACGGCGCAAAGACTGGAGCCTATAGGACGCTCAGATCGGTCGGCACGTCGCCATAGCTGCCCAGCACCTCGGCGTCGCCGAACTCGCCCAACGCTGGATCTCCCGTCCGGCCGAATGCGACGGCCCCGACATACTTGGGGTCACGCGCCAGGGCTTCGGCCCGGCGGATCGCCTGGGTGGGGCTCTGACACTCCGTGGCCTCGGCAGGGGCCGGGCCGTCCTCCGAATCAACGAACGGGAGCGCGACGTAATAGGTGACCGACATGGCGGGCCTCCACTGAGGCTGGGAAGGGAGAACGAAATCGGAACTTCGTCAAGAGAAAGTGTGATCAGGCCAAATTCGCGGAACGAATCGCTTCGGCCCAGATTGAGTCCCGTCCGAGGAGTTCTGTGATGCGTTCGTCCCCCTCGATCGTTCCCGGTCATGCCGGCGAGACGGTCTATCTGGTGCTGGACGATTTCGGCGCCCGCGGCCAGGTCTTCCGGGAGACCGATCCGCAACATGCTGATCTGGAAAGTACCATCGGCGATCTGATCGCCGGGCAATACAACGACCCCGTGGCCGTCATCGCGTTCAACGCGCTGGAAGGTTGGTCGCGAGACGTGTCCGCAGATATCGCCACAGAGATCCAGCGACGCGCGGACATGGCATTCGAAGACGTGTCGTCGTCGATTGAGCGCTTCGTGGACCGGCATGTCGGATGGGAGCGCCAGTTGACCCTGCGCCTCCCCCGCTCACCTCCGCGACTGCGCGTCGTCAGATAGCCGCGCCACCATCTTCTTTTACACCTTTCGCCACGATCCGGAGGCTGCCGTCCGGCAGCGGCCGTTGCAGCCGCAGCGCCTCCTCCGCCGGCGCGGTGAGCCATGTCTCGATCTCATCGGGCTCCGTCAAGATCACCGGCATGGCCTTGGGATGGATGGCACCGACCTCTGCGTTGGGCTCGCAGGTGAGGAAGCCATAGAGGTCCGCGGTGACCTCGCCCTCCCGGATTTTGCGCACACTGGTCCAGTTGCACCACAAGCCGGCAAACACCGCGAGCGGCCGCTCCTCGGCGAGCGCGAACCAGATATCGCCGCCGGCCTCCCGATTGAGCTCACTGAAGGACGTGAACGGCACCACGCACCGGTGCTCCACGCCCAGCCAGCGGGTCCAATGGCGGGATTTGACGTTGCGGATGTTGGTGGTGCCGCTGTCCGGCTCCTGCTTGACCAGCTTGGGGAGATCGACCTCTTGCCCTTTGGCCCGGAGCTTGTCCGCCCGGCGCATCGTGGCTTGGTAGAGCGCTTGGGCCGAAGACGGCATGCCCCAGCGGGCCATGGTCAGCTCGCGCGCACCGTCAGGGGCGTTGCGGACGATGGGGGCCGCGTAGTCCGGAAAGATGCCCGGCTGGGGCGGCAGGTTGCCCGTGGTGTCCCGCATGGCGCGGGTCAGCGCAACGATGGCGGCTTGCCCCTTGGTGAGGGAGTAGAGGTTGCACATTAGGACTTGCCATCTTGGCCCGACAGAGCGAACTCGAAATTAGCCTTTCGTACTGCAAGAGTGGACGCCAGCGTACCTGGATCCGGATGACCATTGTTCGCCGCAGCAATACGGCTTGCGACCAAATTCAACTCGGAAAGCCACTCAACGAGATATTGCTCCCTAGCTTGATACAATGTGAACACTGTTCCGTAGTCGATACCTTCTTCAAACTTGGTTTCTATCGCAGAGGAGCTTGCCTTTGACAGCACTCTTACGATGTCGGCACCCAAGCTAGGATTTATAATCCCGATTTTTGCGGCGTTCGCCTGGTAGATTGGCGCCTCAAAACCAACTTGCTTAAACACATTCCAACCAGCAGCCGGCCTACCTGCTTCCATAATTGATTTTATCATATAGCCCCATAGTCGGGTCGCTTGCACCTGTTCGGTAACCGCTGATTGAACTGCTATTATTTCGGCCCAGAATGCCGATAACAATGCTCGTAGTTCCCTTTCGGCATTATCAGCATCAGCCTTCATTTGAAGGGCGAACGCATGCTCTCTGGATTCCCGATCTAGTTTAGCCTGAGCCGCTTGCGCCTTGACCAGATTTTTGAAGCCACGCTCCGTCTGCCATGCGACCACAGACAGACCGAAAAATGCACCGAACAGTGTAGCGAGACCTTGATCTATATCCCAGCTCGACTGCTTCAGTGCCCAAAGCAGGTTAAAACAAGCCAGTACCAATGTTGAGGCTAGCGCGATCTTAAGCGCAGCAGGTAGCCGCCTAAAGTTGCAATATCGAAGCATTGTGACAGGAGGTTTGCTGTGGGCAGGCGTTTAGTATGCACGGGCTCCAAACAAAAAAAAGCCCCGCCACCCGTAAAGGTGGCGGGGCAAGTCTGGGAGAAAACGCCCAGAGGGCTTCGAGCGGCGGGCGGGCCCGCCGAACCTATCGCTGCTGGGCCTCCAGCCTGGCGAGCCGCCGATCGGTCTCGCCTTCCGCGTTACGGCGCATCAGCTCCGCAACCTCGGCAAGGGCTTCCGCTCCGCGCTCCTGAGCTTCGGCCACTCGGACCGTCGCCTCGGTTAGCCTCTTGACCTCGACGACCAGATTTCGGGCCGGCTGCATGTCGGCCACTGTCAGCGAATCCACGATCATGTCCGTCGTGCCGGTGGGTGCCTTGGCCTTGCGAAAAAAATTGAAGAACGTCGCTCCCACCACGCCGAAAAACAGCGCGATGTTGACGATCCATTGCTGAGCGGCTGAAAGCCCGGCGACATCAGACGGCTGCATCCGTGCGGGCCTTTCGCGCTTCGCCAGCGTCGCCGGCCGCCCTTACACAATTCCATGAGTCCAGCAGGAACAGGATCGGATACACCGCCAATCCCGTCGATGTGTTCGGGGCACCGATCAGTCCCAGCGTGATCTGCGCCCAGACGAAGCAGGCCAGAATAGACATGATGGCCCGCACATAGGGTGATGCCCGGCTGTATCCCGTGTCCGCAAAGGTGCCGTTGATGATCAGCGCCACAACCCGGACCAAGCCGACCGTGATCGCAGCAAGCCCCCAGGTACGCTCTGACGCCATCACCGCCATATGGGCGAATGATGGGGAGGCAGAGAACGTGTCTCCGGGCGACAGCAGAATCCACCCCCACGCCACCAGAGCGCCCGACAGGAACCACTCGCTCACCCGTGTCGGGAAGTGGCGCTTGATGCCCGTGGCGATGCGCACGATCATCACGGCGAGCCCCCATAAGATCGCCGGACATCGCCGTACCAGCCCCGGAATCGTCGGATGACGGCATTGGCCTGAAGCCGCCCCGCCCGCTCCCGCGCGGCAACCACCAGCACGTCCTCGCCGACGCGGGGGTCCTGCACCGCCACCTCACGGGCGAAGGGGGGCTCCATCGGCAGGCTCCGGGCCAGCGGCTCCCTACCGCTTGAGGTGGAGCATCCTGCGGACGCCATCACCAGACAGGCGACAGCGAGCATCCGCAGGTGCCTTATCGATCTCGGTTTGCAGGTCACGGATCTGCTCCTGGTTGGACTGATGCATCTGCTCAAGGGCTTCGGCGTCGCGCTGGGCGGACGCGGCCGCCTGCTCGGCGATATTGAGGTCCTGCCGGACGACGGCGATCTCGGCGCGGAGAGCGGCCGCTTCACACTTGGCGGCCTCGTACCGCCGGCCAGTCTGGAAGATGCCGAGGACGATGATCCCGCCCAACGCGATGGCGGCGGCGTAGACCAGCACCGTGGCCTTGATGCCGGCCACGCGCCCAAGCAGGGACTGGATCATGCGAGCCGGCCTTCCCGCTTCAGGTCCACGACGGACTGCTCGGCCCTCCGCTGGCTGGACCAGATGTAGAGGCCGGTGCCCATGGCGAGCGCGGCGTAGACCCACCACGGGACGGCGCCGATCACGTCAGTGATGGGCTCAAGCTGCTCCCGCACGTCGTCGAAGGCGGAGCGGAGCACACCCACGAACGCTGCCACGCCGGTGCTGACGGTGCCGATCTGGGCGACCAGACGGGAGCGGAAGGTCTCTTTCACCGCCGGCACGGTCGGAGCGATATCGGCGGCCGTGGCCTTCTCCCGCGCCTCGGCAATCGGCCGCTTCCACACCTCGGCACGGTGCGCCATGGTGGCCTTGGCGAGTTCCGTCTTGAGGTCTTCCGTGATGACAGGGGCACCATCGAGCCGACGGTCGTTCATAAAGGCCGCGATGCCGGCGGCGGTCTTGCCACCCCACTTCCCATCGGGATCGCCGACCTCGAAGTATCCGAGGTCAATCAGCGTCCGCTGCACGGCCTCGATGTCGGATGACGTTTCCCCGTGCGGGACGGTCACACCAACCAGCGGCAGACCAGCAACGGTCAACGCGCCCGTCGCCTTCGGATCATAGTGCGTGTCCGGAATCTTTGCCCACTTCGCATAGGCCGCGGCCAGCTTGGTGTCGTACTTGTTCGCCTTGTAGCTGGCGCCGTTATAGCCCCGAGCGAAGGCCGCCCAGTTGTGGTTGCGGATGTGGACGTCCAGCCCCTTGGCGATGATGAAGCGGATCATGCCTTCCAGATGCGCGGCTTCGTCCTCCGCGAACGCATTGACCATGGCCTGCGGCGTGGGGTAGCCGGACAACCGATGGTTCTCGCCGAGGATCTGTCCAAGCCCCCATGACGCCGCCTTGAGCGCCGCCGTCTCGTCGATCTCCATGGCTTTCAGGAGCCGCGGATAGCTGTCGGCAGGATAGTCACGCTTCCACTTGGCATACGCGAGCCCGGCCTTCACGGCCCGATCCCGCTTCGCCCCAGACAGGTTGCGGTAGAAGACGTGGGGTTCGAACAGCATCTTCACCCGGCCCTGCCGGTCAAAGCCGCTGCCCGCAGCCTCCACGTCCATCACGGCGTGAATCTCGTCCTCGCCGACGCCGATCATGGCGCCAATGCGCGGCAGGTCGAGGTCGTCGATACGACGCCCCGCACCCTTGAAGGTGACGGTCATGATGGAATCCTGTTTCAGAGAGCGCGGAAGCCGATGGCCCCGGCGATTGAGCGCGGCCGCGTGCGGACGGCGTTGCTGTCGTTCCCGGAGTGCACTTCCCAGATGTTGCCGCGCACCTGCCGGACGAGTTCGCCGACATGGCCACGCCAGACGACCACCGCACCGGGCTTGGGACTCGTCGGTCGGCCGTAGTGCAGCCAGTGCCGGGCGAGGTTGAACCGCTTGTCGGCCACGTCACGCCTCTGGCGCATGTACCACCCGCACCAGCGTTTCGGACGGGCATCGCGCACCACGCGACGGGCAGGCGCTCCACGGCCCGCTCTGGGGCGCTCAGGGGCCTTCTGGACGGCCTCCGTGATCTGGACGGGCCATTCCGGGTTGGCGGCGGCCGGCGTCATTAAGACGCAAAGCAGCGCCGCTGCGATGAGTGGTCGCATCGGAGGTCTCATTTCGGTGCGCGTCATTAACGCCTGGCTTGATCCAAACACTCGCGAACAAGCACGAGTGACCCGCTATTCGCCTGCGGCTCAATCCGCCAACATGGTTTCGACGAGAAGCGACTCTAGCGTCGCGGTGTCCGCCGTGTCGGCCAACTCCACCGTTAGTGAGAGCGTGATGTCGAGATAGGCAGACATGGCTCCTGATACCTGGGCAGAGGTTGACTGTCCGAAGGCCGTTGCATTCCCTGCATTAGTGCCGGCTATCAGGTAGTCGATGTTGTCCCGATAGAGGGCTTGGCTAAGCAAATGTGAGCGAGCTTGGGATGCGGCCGCTACGTTTGCCACCACCAGGTTGTGCCCACCGTTACTCGCCCGGAGGCGGAGGGCCTTGGCATTGGCGTTGTTCGTATGGGACCAGTTGTGGGTGACGCGGAAGCCGCCCTTCGTGCCCATGGAGTTGGCGGGAATAATCACGCTCGCGACCACTGTTTCGGTGGTGGTGCCGGTCACGGAAACCGCACTGCCTCCGCCGCCGACGCGCCGCCAGACGCCTCGATAAATTTCCCAGGTCGCCAAGGCTTCTTGTTGTTCGGTCTGAGGCCTGTAGGGTTGTAGGTCGTCCACATCCAACTGGATGCCAGCGATGTAATAGAGGCCATCGGCTGATGGTGATTGGAATGGCGCAATCAGGAGGTTCCCGGTGGCATCGAGCGCCACGGCCGTTTCCACCGTGTGACGCTGCCACCCTCCCCCCATCCGCATCGTCGCAAAGGTGCTCCCCACGCCGGCATTGAACGATGTGCCGGCGGCCCCCCTTGCGTAAAAGGATAGCACCGCCCTTTTTCCGCGAAGAAGATAAGCGCCGTTGGCGATACGCCCACGCCATAGCGTCTCCGTAACGCCCGCAACGTCGCCCTCCACCGATATTTCTGCCGAGTAGCGGATGGGGCTATTAGGCGGCACGTCGGTGGAGCGGCTGACAGTGTTGGTCACACCGGAGAAGCTGCTGAGATTGAATCCTGCGGCAGTCTCCCCCGGCGGCAGGTTGGCCGTGCCTCGTGGCCAGAGAAGCAGGCTGCCGTTTGGTACTTTCATTAGATGTTGCTCCGCCAAAGTACGGCATAGTGATTGACCGTTTCCGGCACGTCGTAGCCGAGGCGGTGGAAGAAGCTTTTGGTTGAGCCCCGGCTCATAAGCTGACCTCGGTTGGAACCCCAGCCGTCTACGACAACGTCTTGCGTCTCCCCATAGGCTGTAAACTGGACGGTCCCGGTAGGAGCGCCGCTAAGAGTTAGTTTGACCTTGTTACCTTTGATCTCGGCGCTTTCGACCGTTGTGTTGGTTGGGCCGCTCCACCCATCGGCGGCGTACATTGTGAAGCCGCCATTTGGCACTGACCGGATGCGCTCGTACTCCCACTCAAGCGGGCCTTCTGGGACGGCAAACTCAATCTCTGCTGCCGAGCCATCTAGCTCGTAGTTGATGGGCCAGAGAGGCGTCCACGTCTGACCGAGAGTGCAGACGGTATGATAGGCGAGCGCGCACAACTCGGCGGTCGCCATACGGCCTTTGACCAACTGATGAATGGTGTCCCAAAAGGGGTTGTCGTACATGGGTCCCACGAGAGAAACTCCCGCCACCGTCTGCGCCACTTTCAGTTGGCCCAGCATTGCCCCTTGAATGTTTGTTCCGGTGTCACCGTGGTTCTCCTGCACAATGAAGATGTGTGGCGCATCGCTTTGCCCGGTCGCTTCAACGATTCGGCTCTTGAGCGCCGCCACTATGCTCGTCAGAAGATCGATATAGGTACTCATGACATATGGACCGGAAGGACCATGCACGATGAATACCGCGTCGTGGACGTAATCGCGGCCGTAGAGCGCCGCGACTGCCTTCGCGCGGGCAACGTTCTGGACCAGGTTCTCAAAGACCGGCTGGCCCTCCACGAAGTCGCCCAAAGGCGATCCGCCCTTGGCGAACGACTTGACGACATATCCGGGGCTGGCGCGGCCGGCGTCCCGGTTCTGCGCCTCGATGGCGAAGCCGGTCAGGGTGCTAATCCACGCGCCCTGCAATAGAATGTCGTGCTGAGGCTCGAAGTCCTGCAACGTCGCAGGATTCTCCATGGTGGCGGAGCTACTATTCCGCGCTCCCTGAAACGTCATGACGTGGTGGGGAAACAGTGGCTCAACGAGCGTCGTGTTCTCGCCGCTCGCCATGGCGTTTGACTGGCCGTAGAACGATATCCCGCGCAGCGCCGCAGTGCTGGATAGCAGCGCCATGTTGGACGTACCAAGCACGCGCTGGATGACGGTCGAAACTGTTCCGTCCGCCTCCTGGACTTCGCCCTTCACCACATCCGTCGCAGCCCCGAACCTTAGGTTCGTTACGGGATAACCGCCGCGCATAGGACTGCTCGGAGCAAGCATCACGGCTGGCACTTGGCTCATCGGAAGGCGCGCGTCACCATCGAGAGCCGCGTAGCCGTGAGCCTGTCCTTTCTGGGTGAGCGATTGCCCACCAATCTGGTTCAGCACCTCTCCGTGGGAGGGCGCGCCAAGTATGCCTCGCCCCACAGCAGTGAGCGCGGCCAAACCCATTGAGGAAGTTGTGTTGAAGTAGGGAACTTGCCCCGCCGCTGGCGCTACCTGATCCAGCAGCGCGAGCGGGCCGGTCAGTTCTACATCGTGCGCTTCGTTCCAATTCGATGGCTGAACGGCACCTTGCCAATTCCCATCCGCCGAAAGGGAAGTGAACAGATGCTTGACCTGAATACCCATCGGATTGCCTCAATATAGGTGTGATCAGTAGGCGATGCAGGCAAGACCGGCGAAGTTGCGCGGCCGGGTTTCGGCGCCCCCAAAGGGCGTGATCGTCGCGCCCGAGAAATTGCCAGCGCCGGCGTTCACATCACCGTTGCCGATCTTGCCGTAGTCAGCGCCTGCACCGGCCGTCACATAGCTGCCGCCAAGGTCCACGCCGTGTGTGTGCTGCTTGACCATGTCCGCCTGCGCAGCCCCGAGCGCGCGACCAGCATCGACACCAGAGCGACCATCTGCGAACATGCGCATGAACTCACCGCGCAGATCGGGAAGTCGGAAGGTGGACGTGCCATTGCCGGACGAATAGGCCGCCCATGAGTTTTGCCCGGCATCGAGCCAGACCGAATCCGTGACGATCCGGCCAGAGGCGGCTGCGTACTCCCAGAGAGCTGGATAATCGGCGCGGTTGATGACCTGCCCGTTGGCCTTGAGTGTGCCGGCCAGCGGAGCATTGCCAGTCGCGATGACCAGTTCGCCCGGCGCGTACCGCGACGCCCCGCCGCCTGTGGAGCCCAAGGAGCGTGACAGCAACTGGAACTTGGCACCATCGTAGACCGACATCGTGATCATGCCGGGCGCCAACGCTCCCGACGGGATCGGCGAGCCATCCGGCAACGACCAGTTCTTCGGTGCCATCGCATTGGCGGTCAGCGTCATGGGGCCAGTGTTGGCGTAGGCGACGCGGACCAGCACCGCGAGGCCAGCGCCGAGCGCCGTCACCGCCGGTGAGAACGTCACCACCGCAGCATTCACCGAGCCCGTGTCCTGCCCGTAGCGGAGGCCCACGGACTGCATGGCCCGCCAAAGCATATCGTCCGCGTTATTCCGGAGAATCCCGGAATAGTCGAATGCAACACGAAGCTGAGCCAGCACGTCATTGAGGAATTGCGCCGGGATGACGGTTCCGTCCTTCGCGGTCGGGGACGTGCAGTCCTTGAACCACGTATCAAGATCGCCACGCGGTTCTCCGGACGGGCGACTCGTGACAGCGTTCGTCGAACTCGGGCCAAGGATATCGGGCATCGGTTCCGCCTTACGAAACGAGGATGTAGTTCACTTCGAGGTGCGCATGGACCATGCGCTCGATGAGGCACCGCAAGCCGGTGATGTCGGGTGCGTCGCAGGCCATGGCCTCACCGGCGCTTATCAATCCGGTTTGAGGTTGGGTCTCGCCGCCGCCATAGAACGACGGGCTGTCGCCAAGGTAGACGACGATAAAGAAGCCGGATTTTCGGGAATAGCCCGTCTGTGCGTCACCAGCTTCGTCACAGCCTGTCTGCGCACCGCACTGAACGGTGCCGTCCATGCATTCGATGGCCCAGCCCGCCCTTGCGGCGACGGCCTGGTAGTATTCGCAGCGCGTGCCGCCGATGGCGGAGACCTTCGCGCAGAGGTCCGGAAACGGGTCGCACGGGTCAGGAAGGCCATATTCGGCCATCCACTCGTTGTGGGTTTCCGTCTTGCTGGCGCACCAAAACTCCTCGCGGAGTGCACACAGGCGAGATTCCAACCACCAGCGCACGGCGCCGATGGCGGACCAGAAACGGTAGAGGATCGTCCCGGGCTTGTGCTCCGTCTGAAACCCAGGCGCGCTGAAGGCCACCGGCATGAACGGCGGATCAACAAACTCCTGCGGCGTCGCCTCATGGTTCTGCCATGCGCGGCCGCGCGGCAGCAGCGCGACGGTCGCCGCGATGCTTTCTGGGAGCGTGGGGCAGCGCATCAGGCAAACGTCACAGTCCCGAGGGTGGCAATCTCTCCTGGGTTGAGCGTCACGTCAGCGGCGGGTGCCGTGACGATGTGACGTGTCTCCCCGGTCGCGTTCGCCACCGCCTGCCAGATCCACGACCGCGAGAACGACGTGGGGACGGAAAGGAAGGACATTCCGCCGTGTGTGGTGTCTGTCCCGGCTGGGCGAGACTCGCGCGCGAAGGCGTCCCGCAGTTCGGACAGGACGGCCTCCCGCACGGACGTCGTGTCGGGCTCAAGGCCGGTGATCGTGATGTTGACCGGGACGGGCGTTGGAGCCGCCACCGTGACCATGGCCCCGGCTGGGCACACCGCCGCGATATAGTCCGCCACGCGCGCCACTTCGCCGTCTGGGGCGATGCCATGGGGATAGAGGTCGTCCATCAGCACGAAGATCCGCACGGTGCCGGCGCCGGCCCATAGCCGCTCGACGAATACGCGGGACACGCCGGAAACCGACTTGGCCCACATGACATAGTCGGAGGCTGATCCACCGTGAGGCGGATACCGCTTCCTGAACAGGATGCGCTGGCGATAAGCCTCGTCGTCCTCGACATCGGCACCGCCGACGATCCCGCCCGCACCGACCACCGCAGTCGCCGGGCCCGTAACGCCGGCCACCAGTGCGAGCGGCGCGCCAGCGTCTAGCGATCCCGCCTTGCCATTGGCGACGGCAACCACCTCGACCTCAAGGGTGCCGGTCCCGCCGATGCTGGCAGGCGTGAGGCTGCGATACCGCACGCCATCGCCCCGCTCGAACACGGCGCTCGGCTCGACTGTCACCGGCCCCGTCGTCGTCAGCACCACCACGCCGCGTGCGGGCTCCGCCGGGAGGCGCGGCATCCCATATTCGTTCCCATGACGGTCAAGGCTGTCACCGTCGGCCGTCTGGGCGAACATCTGGCGCGAGATGTATTCCGCGAAAGCGAATACCTCGAACACGATGCCCGCGAACACCTTCGCGACGACGTTCAGGTTGTTCGGCCACACCCAGGCGTCGGTGCCCGGCAGATTGGTGCGGAGCGATTGGCGCGACCGCTCCAAAAGCTGCGGCAGCGTCGGGATGGAAAAGCTCATGTCGCCACCTGACGCCAGATATCTTCGAAGCGATGCTCGTATTTCCGGGTGCCATCCCGGCCATAAAGCTGGACGTACAGATTGAGACGGTTGAGCGCCTGTCTGGCCTCGGCTTGCACGTCGATCCGGACCACCGCGCCCTGTCGGATCAGCGGCGCCAATGCTTCCTCGGCGAGCCTCTGAGCCCACCGGCGGGTGTCCTCGGTCAAGACCGCCCGCTCCAGCGTCCAGAGCAGCGAGCCCAATTCGTCCTCGAACAGATCGACGCGGACATCGACGGCATCGCCCCACCAGCCCCGGGGATCGCCGTCTCCAACATACTTTCGCAGCGGGTGATCGTCCGGGCACCTGCGATCCGTGAACAGCGCCAGCACCACCGCCGTGTGCAGCGCGGCCGTGGCTTGCAGGCCACCGCGGTTCAGCGTCTCGTTCGGCCCCGCAACCGCCCAATCGGCAAAGCCGTTCTCGGGCGACCACACGCTGTCTATGAGCAATTGCGGCTGCGGATCGCTGCCCTCGCTGATCCGGACCCGCATCAGTCAATCCTTCCCCAGATCACGTCAGACGGACCGGCCTCTGTGACCATCTTATGGTCAGCCTGCTCGGTCGGCGTCTTCACTGCGAGATCGATGCGGTGCGGCCTGATCCGCACCCATCGCGTGCCGACGCCAATGGCTACGTCTTCGGCGCCTTCGATCCTGACGGTCGAGGCATTCTTGATCGTGACCGGCTTGCCGCCGGCGTCGAACTCGGTCGAGTCCTCGACCATCTTCAAAATCTTGCCGTGCGCGTCGTAGAGGGCTGTCCCGCCCGAAGGCAGGCCCTTCGGACGGTGCTCCCGGTGCTCGCCGCCGAGCGCCACCTGACGGTCACCAGCCCCGCCCAGGCCCATCAGCACCAGTTCGGCGTCCGAAGGTGGATTGCTGGACAGCCCGTGCTGCTGGACGCGCAGGATGTTTCGAGGCTTGTCGGCTCTCAGCCCGGACAGATCGACAAATTGCTGCGTGCCGTCGTCATTGACCGCCGTGATGCGTGCGCGGCGGAGGACACCCCGCAACGCCTCGTCGATCTCAAATGACATGTTTCACTCGGCGTCGCTGTCGTCCATCGACCACTCGTCGCCGGACTTGTTGCCCTTTCCGCCCTTCCCGCCATAGGCCCGTGGATCGACGAGCGCCAGCGCGGTAAGCGATCCTCCGGAGTCCTGCCCGTAGTCCACGCTCTCGACGAGCATGTCCTGCGCGATGTCGAGAAACGGGGACTCCACCCAGACCAGATGGCCCGGCGTCCAGAGCGTGCCGGTGTCATCGCGAAAGCCCGGCACCGTGATCCGCGCTTTCAGGCCGTTACCCGCCGCGCGATCCTTTCGGTTCTTCGCCCGTGTCCTGGCGCGCTCCTTGGAAGTGTCTTCCCGCTCGATGATCACAACCGGCCGATTTCGACCAACTTGAGCGTCGCGGGCAATGGCTTCGATCTCCAGCGCATCCACACCGTGGTCCAGAGGCCGCTGCCCCCGCACAATGTAGCGGCTGTGGCGGTTGCTTTCGTTGTGATCCGACGAACCCGCTTTGATGTTCTTGCCTTCGAACAATCCTCCGGCGTGGCGCTCCTTGCCGGCCTTCGCCAGCTTGGCGTTCCCATCTGCCATCCCGGTGATAGTGAGACCCTGCTGGCGGGCCAGTTCCTCCACGGTGCGGAACACGCTCTTGCCCGGCGTCAATTGATAGCGCGGGATCTGCTCCAACTGCTCGTCTGTCAGGAACTTCGCGGATAGACCGTCCGAAATCGCATTGCCGATCTCGTCCAGCGTCTCGTCCTCGAAGGACCCAGTATCGTGCATCGCACTGCTGTCGATCAGGTCCGCCGACTTGGACCGGCCACTCACGGCGATCGACGCGCTGTCAGCGTCGAAGTTGGGCTGCTTTTGCTCAATGAACCCATCGAGTACCAGGTCGCCGCCGATGAATATCTGCACCGGCGTGCCGGTCGCGAACACCGCGTTGGTCGCGCTGGCGCCCAGCTCGGCTGCAACCTCCAATCGGAACGACCGAGCCGCCTCGTCAAATGCAGCGCGCACCTGCGTCCGGGTGAAGGCGGTGTACCGCTGTCCGCCCACCAGCACCGACACCACCTCGGGCTCGCCACGGATACCCGAGGCGAACGGATTGCGAGGGTCGAACATCAGCGGGCAAGCGCCTCAAACTTCGTCGGCATTAATGATGGGTGCGGCACGAGATTCCGCGCCGCGATCTCCCGAGACCGCAGCGGGTCCCGGTACAGCCGGAAGGCCCACCAGAGGCTCGGCAGAACCGCATTGGCCTCCACCGTCACCACCGGTGCGGCGTCGAGGATCGCCCGGGACAGATAGTCGATGGTCACATTCCGCAGGTCCACCAACGCCGTGTTCAGCGCCATGTCGCCACCGCGCAGGCCGTTCAGTTCACGCTCGAACATTTCCGCCACATCGGCGCGCAGGGTGATGCCGGCCGGCCGATCCGTGATCGACACTCGCACCACGGCCTCGGCATATGCGGTGATGCCGGCGAGCCGCGCAACACGATATCCGGCCACCCGATTGGCGTCAGCCCGGCGGGCATTGCGCGTCGGATACGACGGCGCGCGCTCAGCCACCAAGGAGTCCACGACCGGCCCGAAGGCCCGCACTGCGGCCTCTCCGGACATGCCGTCGCCAATGGCCTGCGCAGAGCCCGTCAGGGCCGCTGCAACCGCCTCCGGATCGGACCCGACCAAGATGCCGGCCGTGTCATAGATCGCCTGTAGGGCGTCTCTCTGGGTCGCGCTGACGGCAACGTCCACGGGCTCCGAGGTCCGGAGAGCGTCGAACGTCGCAGCACCGTCCTGAATGGCCGACACCGCGGCCGAAACCACCTGTTCAGGCTGCCCCGCCACGGTGACGGACTGGGCATAGTTCGCGGACGCGATCCCGACCAGCGCATCGGCCGCGACGAACACCAGATTCGCCAAAGACGCGACCGAGAGCAGCGATGACGCCGCGCCCTGCCGCAGGAATTTCAGGGTGAAGGCGACCTTGCCGGCCCGGTCCTTCTCCCGAGACCGGGAAAACTCCAAGCACCGGACGGTGATCGGCCCTTCCAGCGGAAGGACAAGGATCGCCGGCCCGCGCTGCGAACATGCGGCGATCAGCGCCGCCGCCTCGCCGTCCGCATTGTCCGAGGCTACATAGGCAGTCAGATCGAACGACCGCTTCGACTCCCCCAGATCCTCGAGAAACGGGTCATCCCGCATCGGAAATTCGTGGGCGACAACACGGCGGCCGCCACCCACGGAATCCGTCTCGGTCTGGAACGGCACGCCCCTGAAAGACGCTGCCCAGAGCGTGGTGAGCCAGTTGCGAGCCATGTCCGTTCCTACCGCGGGCCGACCGCACCGCCCCAGCTATTCTGCGGAGCGGCCGCGTCGGGCGATGACTTGCCTGTGCTGCCGGGGCCGTTGGCATTGTACATGCCGCTGAGACCAATCGGCACCTGCCGCATGGTCTCCACGATCTGCAACAAGTTGCTGCTGGCCTGCACCTCGACCTTTAGGCTGGCCTCACCGCGCACCTCGGCCGATCCGGTCAACTGCGCCTGCGTCGGGATTTGGCCGCCGCTCACCATCGCAGGCCATGCCGGTGCAGCACCAAGAGACGGCAACCCCAGCCGCGCGCGGTCGGAGTTGAACGCCTCGACCATGCCTCCGCGCCGGCGAGCGGCATTCCGAGCCCGAAGCGTGGCCTCCTGCGAAGCCCCTTCGGGATCGAGATAGTTGATCAGCCGGGCACCGCCCAAGCCGCCAACCGCCACGCCACCGGCTATCGTTATCGGGTTGGTGAGGAACGGCACCGCAGCGCCACCCATAGCGGCAAGCCGGGCACCCCAGCCAGCAGCGCCACCCGCGGCTCCGCCGGCAGCAGCAGCGCCGCCAGCACCCGCGGCACCAGCAGCCACTCCCCCGCCCTTGAGCGTCACAGCAGCGCCTGTCAGCGCCGCGGCAGCACCGTCGAGTGCAACAGCGGAGGCAGACAGCCCGAAGCCGTTCCAGAGCTTGTACATGGCCATGCCGCCGGCCGCGAGGCCGAGGCCGCCAGCCGTGAGCGACGCGCCTTGCATGACGGGCTTCGGCAGGTTGGACAGCCAGTCGAAGGCATTTCCGAGTTTGTCGAACGAGACCTTGAGGAGGCCCTCGTTTGCTTCACCGATCGACAAGGTCAGGTTTTCAATCGATCCCTTGAGGTTTTCGAGAGCACCGCCCAGGCCCGCCATGATCTCGTCGGCGCGGCTTTTCGCGAAGTTCGGATCATTGTCCGTTTCCCGCAATGCCCCGCGGGACTCGTTGTATTCGTCTCGCATCCGCTGGGTGACCGCAAAGCGGCCGCCCTGCCGATAGTCGAAGATCGAATTGATCTGAGCCAGACTCAGGTTCGACGCCATCAGCTTGTCGAGCAGCCCCTGCGCATCGATGCTCTGCGCAGAAAAGTTGTGAAACGTCCCAGCCGCCTTGGCGATCTTGGCCCGGTCGGAAGCCGCAATCTTTCCTTTCTTGGTCACCGGGAACAGCGACGACGTCGCCTTGGTGACTGCTTCGGTGAATGCTCCCCGGTCCTCGATCGCCGCTGGATCGGAAAGGACCTTCTCAAGCCGTTTGCGAACCCGGTCATTGAAGCTGATGCCGATGTCCTGCTTGAACTGCGTCTCAAGCCGGCCGACGTCCAGCCGATCCGGCATCCGGATATAGTTGTCATAGTTGATGCCGGCCGCGAGCATCGCGGAACGGCCCTTCTTCGTCGGCGCAGCCAGCTTGCCAGCGACCTGCCGCATGAACACGCCGGCCTCCTGGCCGGGAATGCCACCGCGCCGAGCCAGTGCACCAATGGAGAGGAATGCATCCTCGGACACGCCGACGACGCTGTTCGCACCGGCTCCATATTTCAGATACTGCGGCACGTCATCAGCCGACATGCCACCCAGCTTCGCCATTCGCATGATGCGGTTGACCGCAAGCTGGCTTTCCCGGAGGGCCTTTTCCTTGGTGGAGATGTCCTTTCCGGTGGTCTGGAGATAGGTCCGAACCGTTTCCGCCGCCTGCTTCAGGTCGGTCTCCATGGCGATAGCGTAGTGCTTGACGTTCTCCATGATCCCGGCCGCGACCTCAGCCCGGATCTGTCCCGTTATGCCGGTCGGAAGGCCCTGCATCGACGCCGTCTGCGCCTGCACCACGTCGATATTCGTGAATTGCGTCTCCTGGCCGATCCGCTTCGCCTGCGGGATCAGAATGTCAGCCTGGGTCTGACGGCTGATGTTGCCCTCAGTCAGCTCCCGCTGCTTCCGAACGGCGATGTCGAACTCGGCCGCGCTGGTGACAGCCTTTTTCGCCACGTTGCGGGTCTGATAGCCGGCAGCAAGACCGCCCAGCATGCCAACGGTGCCGGCGACGTTGCCGGCGATCTGCCGAGTACGGCCGAACCGCTCCTGACGGACCAGCGCAGCGTTCGTGCGCTCCACTGCGGCCCGCAATTGATCCTGCGCCTGCGCCGCCTTGCGGGCCGGGATACCCATGCCTTCCAGAGCCCGGCGCGCGCCGGCAAAAGCCGTGCGCTGGGACTCGAACGCCTTCGCCGCATTCGACACGGCACGCTGTGCGCGCTCATAGTCCCGCGCCAGTTGCTTGGTCGGACCCTCGCCCGCTTTCATCGCTCGGGCCGCGCGCTCGACCGCGACCTGCATTTCGCGGAATTTGGTGTTCGCTGCGCTGAAGCCCGACTTGGCGGCCATGAACTTGTCGATGGCCGTCATCTGGGCCTGAACGCCCTTCAGGGAGGCCGAGACCTGATCGACCTGCTTGGCCATCCCCCTGTTCTTGCCGAGTTGGTCGAGCTTCTTCGACAACTTGTCGAGAACGGGAGACAGGGTCTCCTGACCGGTAATCCGCGCCTTGGCTTCAATGATCTTGGCCATGCGTCACCGGCGAGGGTTCTTTTTGAGCCAGAGCACCGCGCGGTGGTGCCAATACTGCAATTCAGACAGCGTGAGCGGCATCACGCTGGCCAGCCCGACGTTCAAACCTCCGAAGACGAGCTCGTCGGCGAGGTCTCGGAGGCTTCTTCCTCCGTCGTGTCGGGTTGGAAAAAACCCAGGAACTTCTGTTTCACCTCCCGGGCGACATAAGCGCTGGCCTGCGACAGCACCTCGACCTCTTTCGGCTCCACTAGGCAGACCGCGAAATACTGCTTGATGACCTCCGTATTCTCGACCACGAAGGGCGTACCTTCCGCGGACATCGCCACGGTTTGCGGATCTCCGATCTGGAGATATTCGTCGAAGGTCGGCTCGCGCATGACGATCCGATTGACCGGGCCGGCAGGCGAAGACAGAGGCTTCTTGAGCTGGATGGTGACCTGGTCCCGCATATCAGCGCTCGATCACTTCGTAGGATTCCCCGGCCAGCGAGACGCCGGTGACCTCGCCGGTCGTCACGTTCTCGACCGGGTCCCCGACGAACGTCGCATTCGTGATGAGATGCTGCCGGCCGGTGTCCATTTCGACCACCACCACGCCGATGTTGTTGGCGAGCAGCATCGTCTGGTCCCATTTGACGCGGCGACCGTTATTGTCAACCAGCCGGTCGAAGGAGCATTCCACCGATACCGGCTTCGGCGTCATGGTCTTGTACACCGAGCCGTCCTGATTGGTGCCGACCGAGCCCGTCATCTTCGCCGTGCTGATCGAAACCTCGCCGCGGGCGCGATACACGATGCCATTGACCGTGATTGCGACGCGGCCGCCACTGATATGCATGAGAACCTCCTAAATCGAGATGGGGACGCGCCGCGCTCAGGCGGCGTATTCGAGGAAGGTGGTGACGTTGGCCGCGAAGACGCGGAGTTGGTTCACCACGTCGATCGGCAGGTACGCATTGACCCGATTCGGATCGGCGGACCGTTCAACGACCAGGCTCTCGGCGAACAAATCCGATTTCTCGACCAGACCACCGGCCTCGAGCATCTTGTAGGCGATGACACATTCAGCCTTGAGCATGCGCGGCGTGACGATGCCCGGCCGCCCCTCAGCCCCATCGCTGGCCAGCGCCATACGCCCATAGATCTGGGTGATCCTCTGCCGCATGAAGCGCGTGAAATAGACCACCTGCGCCCGGGTCTCGACGTCCAGCCAGGTGATGTCCTGCTGACCCCATGAATTGACCTGATAGGTCGTCAGGATGCGGTCGATCAGCACCTTTCCGTCGGCCGTCACCCGGAACCCGCTGATGCCATCCTGGTAGAGCTGGTTGCGCTGCTGAATCGAGAACCAGTTGAACCGGGACTTCGGCGGGACAATGCCGAGCAATTCCAGCGTCTGAAGCGGCTGGCTGAGCCGGTACGCCTGATCGACTTCACCGCCAAGGTTCTTGTCGAACGCGATGCGGGCGGCCAGTGCCGAAGCCCAGCGCCAGGGTGGCGACGGGGAGTTCACCACGCCCATCACGGATACACTCGGATCGTTCAGCGCAGAGCCCGCGCTGGCGAGATTGCCGAAGCTGTCGAACAGAGAGGTGACGTAGTGGCCGTACAGTTGCTGGAGCGGCGACCACCGGCCGGACGTGGCATTGAGCAGCGACGCCACCGCGGCGAGCGAAGTCGGGTCCGCATAGGGCGCGCCGATCCAGTCGAATTCGGTATCACCCAGCGAGGCAAAGCCCGCGGAGAGCGAGGGCGTACCGGTCCCGGGGGCGCCGGCGGCAATGGTGGCATACTGCTGAAGCGGCCCCTCGTCGCCAACCAGGTCCTTGTCGATGCCGATCTTTCCGCCCAGCACACCCGCGTTCCGTGCGGTCAGAGTCACGACGTTGGACGCCACGGTGGCAATGACGGGGAAGGTCAGCGGCCGATCGAACTTGTGGTAGCCGGCATTGATGGCTGCGGCCAGGTTCGTGGCAACCGTTGCGTTGGTGTCGCTGGTGGTAACGGCCACCTGCACCTTCTCGCCGGCCACATACAGCACCAGAGTGCCCGACTTGCCCGCGATGCCGGCTGCGATCGTCACCGTGAAGGTCTGGGCGTCGCCGGCCGGATCGGCAATCGGCAGCAGCCAGATTTCGCCGAACGGATGGTTCTGCCGAGCCCAGATCGCCATCTCGGCGAGCATCGAGCCGGCGCCGGCCAGCGACTGGGGATCACCATCGAGACGGATCGGCGCATCCGCAGGGGCGGAACCGCCAGCGGTCTTCTGGCCGACAAGCAGGAGACGGCTGGGGCCTTGATAGGGCGACTGACCTGCATTGATCTCGGCGTAGAACAGAGGGACGCGCAGGTTGGACGGGATCGTGTTGAAGGCAACGGCCATGATCAATCCTCCTTCCGACGCGAGCGCGCCGCAGGTCGTTCGGAATCGTTCGGGATAGAAGACGGCGGCTCACTGACGACGACATCGCCGCCCAGGATAAGCCGCTCGTAATAGGCATCGCGCTGAACGTGGTCGCCCTCCTCGGGCATAACGCGCCCCGCGCGTTCGGGCTGCCGCACACGCCCACCGGGTGCCGGCTTCACATAGACGGTGTCCATGATGATCCTCAGGGCTGGTCGAAGTCGGTCTTGCCGACCACGACGTGCTCGTCCTTGTCCTCGGTGCCGGCGTCGAAGCGCCAGTCGACCCCCTCGAACGGGACGCTGATATCGGGCTGCGCGCTGATCGCAGCAGCCAGCGTGGAGCAGGTGTTCGCGCCACCGGAACCCGGCGGCAGGACGTGCGCCACCGTGCGGAGCGGTTCCGGCAGCCGGTCCAGACCGGTCGCCCCCGGCATCGGACCACCCTGATCGTCGCTGATCTCGCAGGTGAGGCTCAGGATGCGGCAGGCCATCTTGACGCCGGCGTCATCGGTCACCTGCCGATGTGCGGCGCGCCGCCAAACTCGGATGTGGCTCTGGAACGTCAGGGCGGCGTCGGTTGTGCCATTCCCCAGCACGTCGAGAACCTGATGCTCCAGCAGATCGAGCGATGCTTCCAGCCGAGCGTCTGTGTCGGGATAGCCGACAACATAGCCGTCCCCGACCTTGTGGCGCTCGACCATCGCCATCTCGATGACGAGTTCGATAAGGCGACGGAACGGCGGGCCCCCATTGGCGTCGCTCAACGCCTCGCCCGAATCCTCGTCAGTGAGGACCAACAGGACCGGCTTTGCGTCCTCCGCGAACGTCTCCGGCGCGAGGTCGGATATCCGGCTGTCATAGACCCGAGGGCCCGCGATTGTCGGCCGCGCGCCATCCGTCCCGGTCATCACGCCAACGGCCAGAAGCCGGACTGCGGTGCGGGCAAGGCTCATTTCTTCGCCGTCAGCGTTAGAACCGTCCGCCCATAGCCGTCGGGTTGGACGCGAGCGATCTCATAGACCGCGCCATTGAACACTCTGGTCAGGAGGTCCCCATCCCGAGGCTGCCAGGTCAAAAGTGCATCATCAATGGTCGCGATAGGCTTCGACGCCGCGCGCTGGTAGGCATGATCGGAGGCGTAGCCGCGCGCGTTGGGATAAATCGTACCGGTTGCGTCATCGAATGTTCCGACAACCAGCATCGGCAAGCGATCAGGGTCTTCGTCCCGTGGCAGGTTGACATCAGCCACCTGCCGGCGCCCGGCGAGGGTCAATGCCTCGCCGAACGCATTGTCGATTGCCCCGGACAGCTTCGCGTCGCGGGCCGCAAACGGAGACGGCATCAGTCCGCTTCCGCCGCCTCAAGCAGGGCCACGATCTCGGCCTTGGTCTTGGCCTCGGAGATGTCGACTCCGCGCTCGGCCGCCAGCGCCTCCAGATCGTCCTTCTTCAGCTTGGAGAGGTCGACTTCCTCGCCATCGCCCGCGGGCATATCGACCGCCACGCCCACGCCGGATTTGACAATCTCCTTGGCGGTGTCATCGGCCAGGTTGAAGACGAAGCCCTTCGGCAGTCGCCGGCGGGTGTTCACGTCGACCGCGAACTCATGGTCGCGAAGCATTTTGATCCGCATGGTGGGGCCTTTCTGATGGCTGAAACGCAACCGCCGGCGCGAGGCCGGCGGTTTGCGAGGACGTAGAGGTGGGTCCGGCTTAGGTGAGAGTGCCCTTCACCAGCAGCGCCGGGCGCTTCACAATCGGGAGCGGGTTGCTCTCGGTGTGGATTTCGATGCCCTTGTCGAACTTCATGCGCTCCTGCTTGGCGTACATCAGCTTGCCAGCGGGCGGAGCGATGTTCGCGTCGTCGAGGAAATCCGGCGGCGCGGTGTAGGTCTGGGTGGCGGTCGTGCCCAGCGGGACGAAGTGGCAATCGCCAGCGGCGACCGCCCGGCGGCTCACCGAACTGCCGTCGTCCTGAAGGTAGGAGAACACGTCGTGGTACTCCTCCCAGACGACGCCCTTGTGGACGAAGCCCTTGCGGACATCGTTCCGGAGCGGTTCCTGGGCGGAGGCGTACTTGTCATACGCCTCCTTCACCTTCGGGTGGCTGATGAAGGCATCGAAGAACTCACGGGAGCACAGTGCGCGCACGCCGCTCAAGGTCTCGCCATTGAGGTTGTCCTCGATGTGGCGCAGCACCTCCACGATCTTGGCGCTGACATCGGAGTTCGCGTTGCCGAGGTCGAAGTCCACCACCTTCTGGGTGATTCCGAACTCGTCGAACAGATCGTAAATCACCGTGCCGTCGGCGTCGATGATCTCGCCCTTGATCGCACCGACTCGCATATGTTCGAGGGTGCGGTAGTGCTTGGTGGTCATGTTCTCCAGAACCTCATTCACGAGGTCCTGCGCGCGCTCGAAGGCCCCGGGCTCGCCGAGGCGGACGCGGTTCTGGATATCCAGCGCCATGACAGCATCGCCATGGGGGATGTGCGGGATGTCGAAGTGGATGAACTTCGGACCCCGGCGGGTATTTTTGGTCGACGGCGCACCACGCTCCCTAACCGGCAGGATGGTGATCTCACCATCGCGATAGGCAAGCCGGACATACGTCGTCGGGACCGGCCGGACGGGGAACAGCCCCATATTGCCGATCTTGTTGACGTTGTTCGGGACGACGTTGATGACCTCAGTGAGGACGCGAGCCGAAAACTGGTTGCTCGCGAAAATCTGGAGCACGGTGCTCATGTTGGATTCTCCATAGATGGCCGCGAGCGGCCGCTTTCGCAGGAAGGTGGAGGCGAGCCGCTGTTACGCGGCGCGCCGGATGACGATGCCGCGCGCCTCAAGAGCAGCGATGGCGGCTGCTTTGTCGGCGTCGGTGATGGTGTCCGGCCAGATCAGACCGGTGTTCACCACTTCGACCGGACCGCGGGCAATGATCACGCCCTTGGCGTCGGCGCTGGTGGCGTCGACATTGCTGATCAGCACGCCGGCCGCCGACTTGGAGTTGGGGCCGGTGAGAGGCAGGCCGATGTAGTTGCCGCTGCCAACCGCCACGGTGATGTCAAAGCCGTCGCCGACCGCGAAGGGGGTCGCACCCTGGGTGACCAGCGCCTTGATCTGCTCGTCGATCGCGACGCTGTTGCCTGTGGTGCCGCCAATAGCGGTGTCGCCGAGGACGTTGCCATCCGGCCCTTCGAGCCGAATGCTCGTGGTCGTGGTGAACCGCGCCGAGTAGATGCCCGGCTTGGCACCCGCGAGAACCGGAGTCGTGGGGTCGAGAACGAACGTACCGTTGCCGGTGTTGCCGCCGGATTTCGGTGCGGAGGACGCGCTGCCGACGGTCACACGCGCGAGGATAGTGCCCATTTCGAGCACGCCCTCACCGGAGGGAATGACAACTTCCTCCCGGGTATAGAGCGGGGTGTCCATCTTCACGACGTCGGTGACGCGCTTCGGGTTGTCGAGAACGAGAGCCATGTTGGCCTCCTATGAGGTGGTTTCGGGGGTTTAGGAGGCGTCAGGCGACGCCGTAGCGCTGCTTGGCGCGGGCGAGGAAGTCCGGCTCGTCGGCTCTCTGCTTGGTGCCGCCCTCGGGCAGAGCCTCGGTGTGCTCGCCACCGACGCGGGCCGCGAGTGAAGCGGACGGGGCGGCGTTCTCCGCGACGAAAGCGCAGACGTCGTCGACCGACATCGAGGGAGACTTGCATGCCAGAGTCATGGCAGCGCGCTCGCGACCCTTCGTCCGATCATCGGCGAGAATGGCGGACAGACGGGCATGGGCAGCCTCGGTGCCGGCGCGGACGCCTTCATCACGAGCCGCTGAAACTGCGGCGGTGTGCGCTTCCTGGGTGATGCCGGCGGTCTGATTGTCATGGGACATAGGTGTTCTCCCGTTGGAGGTGGTCCGGGTCGAGCCCGTGGTGGTGGCCCGGAGGCCGGACAAAACTTCATCAAGCGTGGCGATACGGTCCGCGAGACCGAGCTTCACGGCATCGGCGCCCACGAATGTCTTGGCTTCGGTCGCCTGCGCAGCCTCTCGGCTGAAACGAGCGCCCCGCCCATCTGCTACGGTGTCGAGAAATTGGCCGTAGAACTTGCCGACGAAGGCTTGCATGTCGGCTTCAACTTCCTTCGACAGCGGGCCGAACGGGTTCCCATCGACCTTGTGTGCACCGGCATGGATCAGCGTCGGACGCACGCCCTTCTGGGCCAGTTCGCCAGAGCGGTCGACATGCAGCAGAACGACGCCGATGGAGCCGACAATCGAGGTTGGTGACACCACGATCTCCGTGGCCGCGCTGGCGATCCCGTAGGCGGCGGAGGCCGCCATGTCGTCGATGAACGCCACGACCGGCTTCTGCTGCTTCACCTGCTGGATCAGCTCAGAAAGTCGGAACATGCCCGTGGCCTCGCCGCCGGGGCTGTCGATGTCCAGCAGGATCGCATGGACGTCTTTGTCGGCGGCCGCGTCGCGGATCTGCGCCGCGATGCCCTCGTAGGACGTCAAGCCCGAACTCGCGTTCAGCCACGCGCCTTTGTTCACCAGTGTGTCGGTCACCCGGACGAGAGCCACGCCATTGGCCGCGCGAGACAAACGAACACCGCCGTCCTCCCGGCGATGCGAACCCATGAAGGCGCTGGCGTCCGGAGACAGCGGCTCCGCTGATATTCCGATGCGCTCGTGCAGCACATAGGCGAGCACTTCCGCCCGCAGCGGATGAACCAACAGCGGGCGGTTCAGCAGTCGCGTCGCTAATTCTGCACTCATGGACAAATCCTTCGCGCACCGGCGCGGATGGCGAAGCGACGCCGCGGCACCACCTGCCCGTTCTTGGCGGCACACTCCGCCTGGGCACGATCCATCTCCGCCCGGAGTACCGAGATGTTGGCTTGCGCGTATCGAACCTCCCGCTCACCGCTGTCGGTGCGGTAGCGGATCAGCGTTTCGGCTCCGCCGGTCTGGGCACGGTAATAGGCATCCCGCAGCGCCTCGTAGCGGGCGCAGGGATCACTCCAGTCCACGACAGGCATCAGGCCGCTTCTCGCTCTTCTTCAGGGTCTGGTAGCTGGACCTGTTGGCCATCGAGCATCACCGGCGGGAGGCCGAGCCGTTCGCGATTGGCGATTTCGGCCGCCTCCTGCTCGTCGACGTCTTCCCAGTCCTGTCCGTTCTCGGCGCAGATTTCCGCCCGCGTGGTCACCTTCATCCGAAGGTTGATCTCGTTCGCCTTGGCGGACTTCAGCTCATCTGCGGTCGGCTTGGCCGGGCCGCGCCATGCAGCACGGGTCGCCAGCGCGCGCTTCAAAATGAACGCCTCGATGCCGCCGGGGAACGGGATGCGGCCCGCGTCGATCTCCTCCTCCAACCAAGCGCTATAGACCTGCTGGAGAAACCGCCCGGCGATCATCTCCCGGCGATACAGGATGACCTTCCACGCCTCGGAGGTCGCCATCCGGACCGAGGAATAGGTCGCGTTGGTGTAATCGCCCGTGAGGGTCTCATAGGTGACGCCGAGGCACCGGGCGACTTCCCGCAACAAGAACTTCGCGAACGCCTCATAAGTGCTGTTCGGATGCTCCGAGCGATTGAACTTCAGCTTTTCGCCCGGGAACATGTGAGCGAGTTTGCCGTGAACGCCGAGGTCGATCTGTGTCCCGTCGTACCAGCCAGCACGGGCGGCAATCAGGCCCTCAATGGTGGCGGGCCCCACGCCTTGCGTGGTCGCCTGCTCTCCCTCGTCCTGAAGTGCCTGAAGCACGTCCTGTGTCGGCGCCTCGCTCTCCACCGTGGCAGCAAAGATCGCCTGAATTAGCGCGGCGGTCAGCGTAGCGTCGGCCAACTGGTCATACTGGCGCACGACCTTCAGCGCCGGCGCCATGGGCGTGATGCCGCGCACCTGCTGCGGTGCGCCATCGAACACATGGATCACCAAGGGTCGGCCGAGCGAATCCCGCGCCGGGCGCTCGATTTCTTTCTCACCGAGGAAGCGATTCTTGACGTTGAACCGATAGGCGATCGGCATTCCGTCCGCGTTCATGCGGACGCCCTGAAACAGCCGGTTCAATGGCTCGGTGGTTTGTGTCAGCCGGTGTGGCTGAATCAACTGCACCTTCGTACCGGAGACCGCGCCTATGCGCTGGCGCCACGGCAGAACGGCAACGATCTCGCCAGTCGCGTACCAGGTCCGCAGCGCGGAGGCCGTCATCTGACCCAGCGTCATCCGCCCGGCCAGATCGCACTCCATCGGCGAGTTAGACCACGCCTCGAACCGTAATTCGACGTCCTTCCGCCATTCTGTCGCCTGCGCCTGGGTCCAGCCGATCGCGGCCGGATCGGGCCTTGCCATGAGCCCGAGGCCGGTGCCGATCGTCGACGCCACAGTCTGGTCGACACCACCGGACAACCAGCCGGAGTTCTGCAAGGCGTCGATAGCGCGCGCCGTCGCCGCAACCCACGCCACCTGCACGTCGTCCGCCGAATCCCGCAGGACGGGACGCCAGCCGGCGAAGAACGAAGACATCTCGCCTTTCATGTAGGCTGCGCGCGGCGCAACCATCCCGCCAGTACGCGCCACGACGGCGCGCGCACCGCGATTGATGAGGCGCGCCAGTCTCGACATTCAGGTCTCTCAGGGGTTCAGCGATTGAAGCGCTGGGCCATTTCGCGGAATCGGTTCTTCTTCGCCTTCGCGGCTGCCGACATGGCTTTGCTGGCGACAACATCGGGCACGGTCACGACCACCGCCGCGTCCTCATCTGGAACGAAACGCCGCGCGCCGGGCCGGATCTGGTGGACGTTGAGCATGAACCCCGCCGCGGCCGCCATGGCCTCGGCATCGAGGAAGTGGTTCTCTTTCGACCGCTCGACCCACACCACCTTGCCGTTGTCGGTCACGGTGCGGGCTTCAGCCACAATCTGACGCAGGTAATCGTCCGTCACTTCGGCGTGGAAATGCCATGCACCAAGCTGCTCGGCCGGCCAGGCCATGCGCTCGTGGACGAAGGACTTCCAATAATCCGTATCCAGCCGGATCAGTTCGAGCCCATATTTCGAGGATGTGCCCTGCTGGGTGACCTCGATGTTCGATTTGACAAGTGGCCGCATCAGTGGACGCGACGACCCCTTGGACGGAAACACGAACCTCCGGTGGAGGCGGCAAAACTCATAGACCCGGTTCACCGGCACTTCGAACTTTTTGCCGGGCCGGAAACCAGAGTCGAGGAACGCCAGCTTGATGACCATGCCGTCGATAGGCTCGGCCAGCTTGTCGGCCAGCAGTTCCCAAACGTCCGGCTGGCTGGTGTCGCCCATCAGATCGCCGTGCTCGATCAGCCACGATGTGGCGCGAGCGCCCCAGCCACGGATGACGAACGGCAAGCGCCCCTTCTGCACGTCGATGCCGGCGGTGAGATAAAGCGCCCCCTCCGGCACGCGGCCGGCCAGATACGGGGCGACCTGCGTCCGCAAATTCTCCCACGCCGGCAGATCGCCGACATCGGGCGTCCACAGTTCGCCGGTCTTGTTGACCGCGCCCTGCCGCGCCTCGGCATCGCCGGTCATCTCGGCGAGCATCAACTCCTCAAGCCGCTCGCCCCACGTCACAAACGGGGACGCGAGCCCAGAAACCCAGAGCGACAGCATCGTGCTGTCCGGCGGATCGCCCTCGACCACCCCGTCAGCGTTGACGATCTGGCCCGGCGCAACGAACCGGCCACGGGCATTCATCTCCACCTTGTGATCTTCCTCGATCACGCAGCCATGCGGACACACCAGCCAGGTGCTGCGTCGGGCCTGCGCCGGCGTCGCGTCCTTGTCGGTCTTCAGCATCGAGACGCGCGGAACGAACCACTCGTCGCAGGACGGACATTGCCACGCCCAATGATGCCGCGTGCCGGCCTGCCACTTCGCCCAGATCGGGCTTTCGAGGTCGCCAGCATCCGCCACGTCCCAGAACTCCAATCCGGAGCGCGGGTCGCGCTTCACCTCAACCTTGCCGCGCTTCGGTGTCGAAGTGACCGCGATCTTGCGGTCCCGATAGGTGTCCGCGCGGGCCTTGGCGAGCGTGAAGGGATCGCCCTCGCCGCCCTTCCCGATGGACATCTTGTCGTATTCATCGACATAGACATCGCCGGCCTGATCAGACGCCAGCGAAGTCGCCGATCCTGCCCAGGCTAGACGGACGGACACGCCGTTCACCGTCTTCCGGGTTTTCTTGTTGCGCTTGCCCCGCGCCACCAGATCCTTCAGCCGCTCGGCCTCGTCGAACAGCTTCATGAGCCGGGGCTCGAACTGCTCAGTCACGAAATCCTTGGATGGCCCGACATAAAGCTGCGGCCGCGGCTTCGTATCGAGCCGCCACCCCATCACGTCGAGGATGCCGTCAGTCTTGGACATCTGTGTCCCGGTGATCAGGGCGCAGACCTCATACCGCGGGTCGTCGAAGAACCGCTCAAAGGCAATGATGTACGGGGTCAGACCCGGATCACGAGGACCGGGGACGCCCGCGCTTGCCGGGTAGACCCGGTTTTCGGCAGCCCACACCTCGGGGCTTCGTCGCGGAGGCGACTGCCAGAGCTGATTGAGACGCTGGCACGCGGTCTGCCGCGTTGGCGGCCCGCTTTGCGGCCGCGTTGAAGGCTTCATCGATCCCGTTCTCGATCTTCCGCCGAAGCGAGATGTCCGTGGTCACGCGCGCCGGCAGCGCCATCAGGTCCGATTTCAGTGGCCCACCGAACTCATCGACGATCCGGAGCGTCTCGGCCTGGGCCTCGGCGATCATCCGGCCATCGCGCTCGGCCATCCGCTGCTCTATCTCCGCGGCGCGCGCGTCGCGCATCCGATCCGTTCCGGCAGATTTAGCGGCACGCCGGTCCTCGCCGCGCAGCCAACGGATGTATCGGAGCCGGCAATCGTCGAGGTCGAACGATCCGTCCGCCAACCGGACCAGAATGCCCTCCCCAACCATCTGGGCGGCCCTCTGGCGGGTCAGATCAAGGTGTCCACCGACTATCGCGGCCGAAACGCCTGCTTTTGCCATCGTCCCTCGGCTGACAAGGAAAACGCGTTTTTCAGGGAGGCAAAAACGCTCGAATTTCGGGCCGGACTTCCGCCGCACCGTGAGGGTTCCAAAACACGGTCCCTTTTTGCTATTGCGACATTTCGGCAACACGTCATGGGGGCGGGGAGCGCGACACCGAGGTGGTGTTGCCCCCCTGCGTCAGTTGGCAGAGGCGTCAGAGGACGCGATACAGCTCGTGTGCGAGGCGTGCTGGCAGTTCGCGCTGCACCGTTTCGTAGAACGCAGCCTCGCTGTCCCCGGTCACCATCTCCTCTGGGATGAACAGGCCGCTCTTGACTGTCTGGAGGGGGAAGCGGCCTTTGCCTCTGCGCTTGAGGACAGCGCCACCGGTATTCAGGGCGACACGGTTGGGGAACAGGCCCCCTTTCGTGAACGTCCCTGCGTAGACCTTTCGTTGATTCCATGGAGCGGCGCTCACGCCTCGACGAGTTTCCCGGGCTCCGAAGAACATTAGGCGGACATTCCCGCCCCTGCTCTTGATCTCGTATGCGCCACTGCCGAATGCCCGCTTGGACTTCACGGCTCGGTTGATGGTCGTCGCCTTGAGGCCGGTCTGCTTGACCAGCACCCGGCGCATCTGGGTTCGGGCCTTGTCGCCCGTGTGGTTGATGGCCCTCACCATGGCGAGGGGTGCCTGCTTTCCTGCGGCGCGCATCAGATTACCCATCCGATCGATGCCGGACGTGTCCACCTGAATACTCACGGCCATATCGACTCTCCGGCGGGCCCATGGTCTGATCCCCTGCCGGCCAGAGAGCCGCATTGGGGGGGGAAACATGACGAAACTGATCGGCACCGCTATGGCCGCGCTTCTGGCGATAGCCTCAATCTCGACAGCTTCGGCGCATGGTGGCGGCTGCCGTAAAAGCTCCCCGCCCGGGAAATGCTGCCACATGGACAACAGCACCGGCACGGTGCACTGCCACTAGCGTCGCCCCAGCCTCTGGTGCGCTGCCGCTACCCTGCTGGTCAGGGCCTTGGCATCTTGGACCATGCTGGTGAGGATGAACCGGCCTTGCTGCGCCGCACCCTTGACGTCCCCGGCTTTCAGCGCCCTGATACCAGCCACGGTGGCCTGTCCGCGCTCTTTGCACTGGCAGGGCATCGGGACAACCATCAGGGGGGAGTTATGGCAGACGAGCAGTTCAAGCCCGGCGACGTGGTCCAACTGAAGTCAGGGGGGCCATGGATGACGGTTAAGAGCGTAAGCGCGAACGGGCACACCGAAGTTCAATGGTTCAACGAGAGTTCCGGCACCTTCGATTTGCGCTCGGTCATCCTACCCCAGCACTCGCTTGAAACGGTCAAGAAGCGGACCGATTAGCGCGCTCCATCACCCCTCCACCCCCAGCAGCTTCCGCCGCTTGGCCTCGCGCTCGGCTACCTTGCGCGAGTGCCTGCTGGCCTGCTTATCGGCCCAGGAGAAGTCTCGGTTTTCGGGAAGGTCGCTGGGCTGTTCGCCGGGTGCCAACCATGAGGTTGGCGACGTGGGCAGTTCGTCCAGCGTAGGCAAATCTATAGGCTGATCGCCCATGATCTGTCTCAGGTGAATTTCTCCCGGCAAATCTCGCGTTAGGCTCTCAATGTCAGCGGACCGTGAAACTTGCTCCAAAGCACGCTTGAGATGCCGATAGACGGTGGCTCGCGCCATGCCCGACCTGCGAATCCACAGGGCGAATGATTTGCCTGCCACGATGCTGAAGGCCCACGTCCAGACGATGCGCCGGCTGTCTGGATCGGTGATGAAGTGCGCCGTCCAGTGCTCTAGGACCTCGTTGTGACGCCGGATCGCTGGCGCTGATGGCGGGATGCGACGGATGCGCATCTCCCGCTCCTCTTTGAGCCTCGCGGTGCCCCAGCCGGCCTTGTCCTCGAAGGTGTGCTCGTATTCGGGCCAGCAACCGGACTTGTTGCCACCACCCCCTATCGGCAGGCGCATGTCAGTGTCGGCCGCTTCGAGCCAGCGGGCGCGGACGATATCAATCGGCTGGAGTTCAGACATCGAGGCGGCCCTGTCGGTTATCGCCGAAGATCGGCAGCAGCTTGTCGTTGATGAGCGTGCAGATGGCGGCGCGCGGCTGTGCGGCCGAACGGTTGCCCTTCGCTTTCTGCCTGATCTGAGGGAGGCTGATGCCGTCGAAAGCCTCAAGCCAGGCTAGCCCGGTATCTGGCCACTCGGGATGCGCTAGGATCAGGTCGGAGATGGCCCAGATCGTCGGCGCCACCAGTTCGGTCTTGTTGTTGGCGCTCTCCATGATGGTGCGCAGGACCATGATGAGGTGGCCCTCACCATGTTCGTTCATGATGCGCTCCATGGTCTTAACCGCGCGCGTCTGCCCGGGCCCCTGCGTCTGGTGGACCTCGATAATCTCGATGTCGAGATCGCGGCAGATGTCGCGGAGACGGTCGGTCATGGCACCCGAACCCAGCCGTTTATCAGCGTTAAAGCGCCAATGACGAGAAATCCGAGCGAAACCATCGCCGCACATAGTCCGACTGCGCCAGTAATGCGGAGCCGAGCGCGATAGAACGATTCCGGTTTCAAAATCTCACCGCTAATCAAATTCTGTCTGATCGAGAGATAGCTCGCAGTTCTAACGGAATAATTCGCCCAAGTTGCCGCTCCCGCACTGAACGCACAAAGGATGCCGGCAACAAACGGCCAAAGCCGCGGAACATTCGATGGAGGCAAATTCCAGGCGTCTATCTTTGCCAATACACCGACGATTACGCCCGCGTGCATCAGCCAAAGTGCGTTAATGAGCCACTTGGCGATCGCAACCTGAGCAGCGTCGGCCTGCTGGTGCAGATCCGCTAGGTGGTCAATCTCCTCGGCAACCCCATGATCTTTCATTTCGTCTCCCTCCGCGGCCCCCACCTGTTCGCCGCCCATTGTTTGATCCAAATCATCAATTCCCACGAAATATTATCGCGCGTGGTGTCGATGATGATCCAGCCGTATTCGCGCCAGATCCGACGCTTTGTTTCCTCCGGGACCTCCCGGCTGTTCGGTGCAAAGCGGCCGAGGCTCATCAGAAGTCCCCCGGAGCGACTTGGGCGCAGGGAATGCCCCGCGCGCGCCAAAGCCGAACGCATCGCGCTCGATCCTCAAAGGCCATGATCGGCCGATATCCTGCTGCGAGCACCTCGTCCAGAAGTTCGCCCTTCACGATGTCGTCGTCGCGGTGGTCGCCGAACCGCCGCATGAACAGAGCATTGCCACCGAGGCCATGGCGTGAAAGCCATTCGCGAGTGGAGCCCCGAACGTGGTCTGAGCGGCCTGTCACGAACACCAGTTGAGCGTGCGCGCGGAGGATTTTCGCCAACCCCACGATATGCTCGAACGGCTTGTCGAGATGAATCTCCCCGTACCAGCCGTCCCAGTTCTTGGGCTGCTGCTGAAGGTGGTGGACCCGGTGGGTGCCGTCGGCGAGGGTGCCATCTATGTCAAACAAGTAGCAGGGTGTCATATCTCCTCGAACCTCATGGTGGCGCCCTCAAAGCGCATTTCGCACTGCTCGAATGTCTTCTGGCGGCGGTGCTTGAGGACAATGGCCTCGGCCATTCCTGCCGCCTGCCGCATTTTTGCAGCCCAGTTGTCGCTCGCCTCCGCGCCGGCGCGCTCGTCCGGCTTGTTCCGGCGCATCCAGTTGATTTTCTGCCAGAGCCCCAGGACCCAGTCGGCATCGCGCTCGATGGACGGGGCGTCCGCATCAAGAATGCCGGGGACCGGATCGGGATTCCTTTGCGCTCCCCTGGTGCGTTGGGCGAGCACGATGGTGGGAACGTCGAGGGAAAGGGCGAGGCGCTTCAGGTCCGCCGTCAGTTCAGCCATGCGGTCGAAGCGGTTGGCGTGCTTCCCCACGGCTTGAATCTTGTCGAGCTGGTCCACGATCAGTAGCCCCAGCCCTCGGGTGCGCTTCATCTGGAGCGCCTGCACGCCGATTTCCCGGACTGTCACCTGCGGCGCGGCGACGACGTGGAAGGGCACCGTGTTGTACTGGCGCTCCACTTCCAGCAGTCGCTCCCGGTCAAAGGCGGTGAAAGCCCCCTCGTGGATCTGCCTGACGGTGATCTCGGAGAGGTTCGCCAGTTCGCGGGCGCCCATCTGCTCCCCGCTCATTTCCAACTGGACATAGAGGACGGGCCGGCCGCTGATGGCGGCGTGCATCCCGATCTGAGCAGCAAGGGCGGATTTTCCGTCGCCCTGCGCCGCAATGATGAAGCCGAGATCGCCGCCGGATATCACCCCGAGGATTTCGTCCAGCGAAGACAGGCCGGTGGTCAGATGGGACACCACGCCGCCGGACTGCGCCGTTGTGGCCTGGCGGAGCGCCTTCCCCATCAACTCTCCGATAGGCACCGGGCGAAGCGGAGACGCGGTTGCCGCGATCCCCTGAAGCCGCTGGGATATCTCCCCGATGAGGTCGTCGGCCAACCGTTGACCGGCACGAGCCTCCTTGTCTGCCCACTGGAGAAGACGGCGCAAGCGGTTGTTCGAGGCATTCTCCGCGATGAAATCCGCGTAATCCGTGGCGGAGCCGGCTTCCATGGCGTTCGCATGGAGCGCTTGGAGGATGGCGTCGGTGGGCCCGACGTCGTCGTACTCCTTGTTCAGACGCCCCTTAAGCGCCGCCATGGTCGGCTGGCCGTTCAGGACCTCCGCCACCTCACGCATGGCGCTGAAGATGTCCCGGTGGTGCTGCACCGTGAACATGTCGGCCGTGACGATATTGTTGATCTGCCAGAATGTGTTCGGGGACCGCAGCAGGCAGCCGAGGAACATCTGCTCGTTGATGACGATGTCGCGGCTCATACCGGCTCCAATTGGCTGGCGTTCCATAAGTCCAAGTAATCGGTGCCAGCGACCGGCTCGGCCGCGGTGATGCACTTGATCCGTGCCTGCATCATCCGGGCTTGGAGCGCCTGCGCGGCCTTCCGGCCCGGAGGACAGGCGACGGGGACGTAATCCTCGCCCTGCTTCCGAATGCTGCGGTCTCCGTCCGGGAAGATCGTGATCTTGCCGACGCCAAGCGGCGGCTCGAACCCGGCCATGCCGCTGGTGGAGAGCGCCGCCCAAACCGGATAGCGCCGGCCGATCAGGCACCACGCTCCCAAGGCCGTCTCAACGCCCTCGGCAATGCCGATATGATCCCCGCCGCCTCCGATCCGCACCGCGCCGCCAGATGCAGGCCCGAGTCCGAGCTTCGGGTTTGGAACGTCGGCCTTGGACCGACCGTCCGCCGAGAGATAGATTCGCCAGATCGCGGCGAACTCGCCTTCGAGATCGAGCACCTTGCAGACCAGCACCGGGAGGACCGGGCCACGGAATCCATATTCGAGGTGGGTGAAGCGGAAGCAGTCCGGCCAGCCATCGTCGGGCGTCGGGATTCCGCGGGCGTTCAGGTAGACCTCGGCCAGCGTTCCGGCGATGGGCTTGGCACCGCGCCAGAACCCAGCCGCCTTTTCCTGCTGGCGCGTCTCGTCGGCCTCGTCCTGCTCCTCACGAGCCCGCTGGGCGGCTTCGTTCTGCCGCCTCCTCCGCTCCCTTGCTTGCTTCTCGGCATCGCTCAGGGGCTTCGCCTCGGCTCCTGGGGGCGGTTCACCGGTGAGGGTTTGGACAGCCTCCATGAAGGACACGCCGTCCAGATGCTCGACCATCTTGATGACGTCGCCGCCAACGGAGCCACGGCAGTTGAATATTTGCTTCACCACGTTGATGCTGAAGCGATCTCGCCCAGCGCAATGGACGCAAGGCCCGAAGTATTCCCGGCCGGCGCGCTTCAGTTGCGCCCCGCGCGCCACGGCGGCATCGAGGATGCTCACCTCCCGCGCGCGCTGCACCCATTGCTCGAACTCGGGGGAGCGGGTCATGGTGCTTCCCGCCAGAACACATAGGCCACGCCGGTGGGAATCGGCCGAGACGCTCGCTTGATCACGCCTTCGTCCACCAGCCGCCGGAGTACGGCGCCGACGCTGGATTCCGCCCACACGCCGTATCGCTTCCATATCTGCCGCGAGGTCTCGGCATTCGCCTCACCGACCGGGACAAAGCGGAGAACGTCGTCAATCATCGTCATGACGCCCGTTCCTCGAACAGATCGCCGGGACGGACGAGACGGGCGGCCCTGATGTGCCCAGAGAGCCACCACGCCACACCCACTGACTCAGCGCAGTCGTTGTTCGGCACGTTGAGGCGCAGCAGCCTGCACTGCGCCATAGCCGCGTCCTTCAGGTACTTGCGACCGTCCTCCTCCTTCGCGGGAGACCGTGAGTACCCGAGGAACGCCTTGCGCCAATGATCGGCGGTGACGCTGATGGCGGGAATGTTCAGGCGGTGACAGATGCCGCAAAGGTCGCGTACCAATCCGAAGGTTCGGAGCATCGCGCCCGTGCTGGACGCTTTCTCGGTGACTTTGTGCACTACACCGTCGGCGTCGCGATATTTCTTAGTCCGTTCGAAGTCCTTTGTGCGGGGCTCCTCGAACGCGACGTGCTCGACGTTGTGCGCGACCAGAAGGGGCCGGACATGGTCCCGGAAGCTTTCCGCCATCCGGGCCTCGTAGTTCACGTCCACCTCGCTCCGAGCCAAACCATCGGGGCGCGGCTCCGGATAGCGCCAGCTCTCGATGTGCAGGAATTTGTCGCCCTCCATGATGGCGATGCCCGTGCGCGTGGCGACGTCGAAGCCTGCAATGATCACGGTATCGCCCTCCCCGCTGCATCCTTCCCGGCCCGATATCCGGCGAGGTGAGCCCGCCGAAGCTGGACCGTGACGAGATCAATCAGCCGCCCATGATCGCGGGGCGCCGCGCTCTCGCGGTACAGGGCATCAATGACTTCCGCCATCTGCCGGTCACCATCAAAGGGGCGCCCCGCCATGGCTCAGTCCTCGTCGTCTTCGGAATCGTCGTCCTGCGGCTCCGGCATGGACAGGACGAGATCGCGTTCCGCCTTGCCTTCACGGAATCGCTTGAGCCACGACTGGCCTTTTGGGGATCCGGGATCGTAGGGATTCTGGCTCTCGTCGAAGCCGGCGCGGCCAGCGGCAAGTCCCTCGATGCCGGCCTTCTCGTCTTCCGGTGCCGACTGCGTCAGACCCTCGAACATATCGAGTTGTTCCTTGGACACCGGCTTGCCGAGGAGCTTGAGGTAGAAGATCGTCTTCTCGAACTCCGTCACCATTTCCGAGACCTTGCCGGACTTGATGACCTTCAAGGCGCGCTTGGCGGCCGGCAGATGCAGACCCGCAGCCTCGGCGCGGGAGAACACACTGCGGAGTGAACCGTTCTCCTTATGGAAGTTCTCCTGCGCCTCACGAATGCGGGAGAGATTCACGGCATCAATGGAAAACTGATCAGGCTCGTTCTTCCGCGCTACTTGCGCCATGGGATGCTCCTATGCTGGCTGTTCTGCCGGGTCACGGTGAAGCCAGCGCGTTTCAGCGCGACCCTCGAAATCCTTGAGGAACACCAGCCAGCAATAGTCCTTGGTATCGCCGGACGGCTGTTTGCCCTGGGCCTCAAGCTGCATCGCCATTGGCCCCGGCGGCATCGACGGCCGCGGCGTTAGAAACCAAAGGCGATAGAACGGGAGTGCTGTGATCCACGGCCACGCGGCATTGAGCCTGCGTGTCGGCATGATCATCGCAACCTTGCGCTGCGCCACATCGACGGCGTGCCGCGCAAACTCCTCGGACAGATCAAACGGGTGGTTGGAAACGACGTTCGTGTAGGGACCGGGATCGAGGAAGAAATCTCGGACGTCGTATCCGAAGCCTCGATCCCGCAGATCCGCGCCGGTTGCTTCGTGCCCGGCCGCGCGGGCGGCCTCGACTATGCGGCCAGAACCGCAGCAGGGATCGTGGATCGGCCCGTTGAACTTTTCCTCATCGAATAGACGGCGGGAGCACCAACGATTTTCGGTGTACCAGTCATCGTCCTGCCGATCATACGCATGGGCGGCGACGGCGCGGCGGCCGGGGGTCTCGATCACCGACATTCCAGCATCTCCCGCAGGAGTTCGTTGGCGGCCGTGCTCTCGTCGATGCCGTGTGCCCGGGCATATTCCTTGACGAGCCGCATCACGCCCTCGCTTAGCGTGACGGTTCGATCAGCGTCCTTGGGTGCAAACACGCCGCCGGTCATCGGAACGCCCTCACCTCGGGCTTGCTGCGCTCCATGGCGCGGCGGAGGGCCTGCTCTGCCCGGCTGGGCGGCTTTGGAGCGACGCGGTACGCGTTGGCCTCACAGGACGGGCAATAGGACTTGCCGGGCTTCGTTGGCTGGCCGCAGAAGAAGAACGGGCCGTCTCCTTCCGGAAAGCGGCACGTCCTCGGTTCCAGGTCCGCGAATGTCAGGCGGAGCGACTTCGCCGGTGCCCGCACCACCGGCGGCTTGGCACCCTTCGGCATCGGAGCCGCCTTGGGCTTCCCGATGACGGTGAGGATCGCTGGCGCCGCCTTGGGCTTCCGGTTGCGGTTCCGCTGCTGATACGCCCCGCCGCCCTTGTTCAGATTCTCTCTCGGCGCGGTGCGGCGCAGGCCCAGACGGTTGATCTTGCCGATGATGGAGTTGCGCGTAGTGCCGATCTCTGTCGCGATCTGGCTGCCGGTGGCACCTTCCGACCAACGGCGCTTCACCAGATCGACCCGCTCCTCGGTCCACTCAATCTGAGAGATCGGCATTGCCGGCCTCCCGCGCTTCCATCTTGATCGCCGAAACGATCATCATTTCGGAGACGGCGAAGGTGTCCTCCCGGCTAAACAGGCCCCGTAGGTGCTCCCATTCACGCCGGGACGGCGGGGCTTCCCGTGACAGCAGCTTGGAGAAGTGAGCCACCATGTGGGAGGCGTCACGAACCATGGCGGCGGTGACGGGGACGTCACTCACGACGCCACCGCCTGGGCCGCCGCCGGCGCGGGCTCGAAGAACCACCGATCATCCCACGCAATGCCGCGCTCGTGCGCAGCACTGCGGATGCGCGCCATTTCCTCCCGGCTCGGCTCCAGTTCCCCCCGCTCCCAGCGGGAGACGGTGGCTTGCGTTACGCCGGCAATCTGCGCAAACGCCGATTGGGTGCCGCCGAAGACGTTTCGGCGGATGCTGGACATAGGGAACGCGACGGCGGTCGCGATAGCGGGGCGGCGGCCATCCGGCTTGGACGATGGGGTCTCAAGCGCCCGAAGCCGCTGATGCAAACACCAAAGGGCGAACGCGATCAGGGCGAGCGCCCCGGCCTCCGCAATGGTGGAGATGATTTCGGCGCTCATGACGCCACCGCCTGCCGGGGCTCGGCGTCGTGCTCCGCGATGAATTTGCTGACGCGGGCCACCAGCCTGAGGCTGGGCATGCGGCCGTTTCGCAAATCACCGACGAGATTGGGATCGCCGACGGCGGCGCGCCCAAATGCCGTGGGAGACATCCCCGCCTTAGCGAGGAAGTTTTCGATCTCTGAAAGGAATGCGTCGGATGTGAGCATTCCTACATGGTATAGGATTAACCCTACTTTGCAAGAGGAAAAATCCTATTTGTGTCCTATGTAGGCAATTTCCTACAATTAAGGAATGAGCAACCTTGATCCAGTGCGCGCGACCATCCTCGCTGAGTCCGAGCGACAAGGTATTTCGCTGGCCGAAATATCCAAAGCGGCGGGCATGAACCACGCCTACATCCACCAGTTTATCCACCGAGGCACGCCGGAAGCGCTGTCCGAGAAGGTCCGCCGGGTTGTTGCGAAGAAGCTCAAGATTCCTGAGGACCGACTCATCATCAGCGACCCGCGGGTGGTTCCGCTCGGCGAAGAATTTTCTGAGGACCCGGACCCGGATCGCCCGCTGACCGAGGACGAGCGCCCCTTCCCCGACGCCTTGCCGCAGTTCGTCGGACGCATGGGTGGTGGCTCCACCGGGGCCGTGGTGACCTTCGACGTCGGCGACATGCAAGCCCGCGAGGAGGTCTACGATTGGTGGCGTGTCCCGCCAGCCGTGCTGCGCAACGTGGCCATGTCCGAAAGCGGCCGAACCGCTGCCTTCCCGATGAATGGCGACAGCATGGAGCCCACAATCCAGCGGACCGATATCGTGTTTATCGACACCGGCCGCCAGCAGATCGAGCCTGACGGAATTTGGGCCATCGACTATGGGCTGGGTCGGACGCTGAAGCGAGTGGCGGTGAAGCGGACAGAACACGGCATCCGCTACGTCATCAAGTCCGACAACGAACGATACAAGGACGAAGAGTACTCGCCAGAGGAAGTGACGATCTTCGGCCGGTACGTCGGGCGGTTTTCGGTGTTCTGAGCACGAGAGGGGAAGCCAGCCATGAGACGACTGATGTTCGCAACTCTGCTGTCTGGCAGCGCCATAGTGCTCGCGAATGCGGAACAGAGGCAGATTGCCGGTATCGATCTGGTCGTTGGCTTCCAGGAGATGGCCGGCCAACGCGTGGTGGTGTCCGACTGCCGGATTGGCGGAACGACCAGCGCGTTCGTCCGCTGCGAGACGTCCAACGGATCGGCATCGTACGCCGTGGATGCAAAGTCGCTTTCGAGGGACGATTTCCGATGGGCTCTGGAGAATTGCCCAACCGGAAGCCGGCTGAAGCCGCATTGCACGGTGACGATAGAGGGCGAGGTTGACCGTTACTCGATGCCGCGACTCAAGAACTCAAAAATCGTCAGAACGAAAAAGTAGACGGGCAACGGGGGACACAACAATGAGACGGCTCGCGCTGGCAATCGGCCTCGCGATGTTTTCGCTTCCCTCCCCCTCTGATGCAGCTTGCGGCGACCGGAGCGGCCCAGGCTATCGCGGCCCGAACGGCAAGTGCGTCGGCTGGGCCGAACTCGGGCGGGTGTGTGGATCTCCACCTGAGACGCGCTGCACGCCTGAGAATGTTCAGGAAAACGCCCGTGCCGCGGCAGGCAAGGGCAAGGCCATCGAGGATATGCGGCCGCCGGTGCCCGCCAAGGAACGGAAGTGATGACGATTTTTCTTTTTGCCCTGTCAGAATCGACACCGTCCGCGGTGCTTCAGCGGGTGAAGGATGAGCTTTCTCAGCGGTTCCCTGAGCATGAGTTCAGCCCGCAAACGCTGGCCCATCCGTCGCTGGAAAATTCCATTCTGGCGATATCGGGAACTGTCAACGCCGATACGAACAAGCTGGTGATCGACACGCCGGCGGCCAACGCCGATGAAGTCCGCGAAGCTTTCCAAGACCTCATCACCGAATCGCATGGATGGAGGCTTTCGTGATGTACGAGACGGGGAGCACACCATGAAGCTCGCACTGGCGGGGATCATCGCCCTGGGATTGGCCGGCGCCGCCGAGGCCCGCAACACGCCCTGCTCTGGCAAGAAGGGCGGTGTCGCCTACTGCACCAAGGACGGAAAGTTCATGTGCAAGGAAGGGACGACGAGCGCGTCGAAGCGGATCTGCACGGGGCGTTGATGAGGCCGGCGAAGGTTATTGTGTTTCGTACGCCCGCGAAAAGACGATGCTTGCGCGCTTGACAACCATCAGCAGCGTCAAAAAGAAATGAATGTATATGGCGAAGGCCGCCACCGATACAGCTGCACCTTTCAAATCCATCACGTATGCGGCCAAGAACATGGTAACGAAACAGACGGACAGAAGAATCAGATAGGACACATTATCGTTCAGGTCCTTCATCAAGCCGTTTCGAGCTTTACTGATTTCAGTATAGCGCCGCTTTAGTCGGCCGTCCTCTGGCTCCGAGAGAGGCCGAAGCGACACGTTGTAGAGCGCCACCTGAACGCTTAGCAAAAGGGCGGCGAAGATTGAAAAAGCCGTGATTGATTGTCCAAAAGCGTCCTTACCAACGACGCCCCCAACCCAATAGAATGCGAGCCCAGAAAGAACAGGGATCCCACAAAACACAGCAACATCGGACCACAGAAATCTTCCACGGTCGTCACGCAGCGTTTGGAAATGGGCCGCGAAGATGCAGGCAATATTGACCTTTTGCATCGTCAGTTCATCCCATGGAAGAACTCGTCCATCAACCCATCGACCAAAGAAACCATACTATCCCAGGTCGGGTGTCCGTTATCGGCTCGAACAACATCGTCGGTTACATCGATTAGGCCGACCTCAGAGCCTTGTCCATAGACACCAACTGACCGCTGCTTTCTACCGATCCGGACTTTCGCCCTGACATTCTCGAATTGCTGATCGGCAAACGTAATTAGGCCGCTCGGATCGTCGAAACGTTTTGTCAATTCGCCGTATGTTGAAATCATACCACTTCTCCGCCGGGCGCGAAGCGTCACTTCGTAATCAACATCCTCTATACTATGACCTAAGAGGTACTTGTCCGCCTTGTCGGCTGAGACCATGGGCCTCCAGAAAGTCACCGTTTTCACAGGCGCGTCGTCCATTAAAGCAGCTGCTGGCGTCACAATGCTGAATGACAAAGAATATTCGGGGTGTGCCTCTGAAAATTCTGCAATCATCGCTGGCCGAACGTGGGTGATGCAGGATCGGCCGGTAAATGATTGGAACGCGATGAGGGCAATTTGTGAGCCTTCTGGCGACCAGACTTGGAAATACAGCGGAATAATTTCTACGTCGGTCGCCTTTCTTTGAAACTGCTCTTGTCTGGTGTTCACGTCAGTAAAGGTACTTTCAAATCCGTGCGTGCCATACTTTATGTAACCGTGGACGGCTCGGGTGCCTTCGTAAGGCCGCGGATCCATGTACCAAGTTCTCGTTGCTTCAGCGACGACTATTGGGTCAGTTTTCCGCGCCATAAAGTCCGCAAAAAACTCGTATAGGTCAGGCACAGGGCTTTTAACTTCAGACCCGTCTTGCCGGATGTGCATAGCGATCCGATAAAATCTCAACCCAATGGCGAACGACATTCACCCTGCCCTCCCTCAAGACCTTTCCCCTGGAGGGCAGCGAAATGTGCAAATCGATTCGCGTCAATTGGCAGTTGCATCCTGGGCACAGGTGGAGCGGCATCGCTTTTTGGCAGCGTGTGCTGCCGCTAAACCTCCGACTTCAAGCCTTGGGTTTCCCTCTCACTCCCTCTCTGACTCAGTAATGAAGGTGTTTTTGCGCCTCTGATCTCGTGTTCTGACCCTGTGGTGAGGGCGGTGTTCTGGCATGACCCGACCAATCCCGGGGTCCAGACGCGCTGGAAACCCAGGTTGGTGGTCGGGCCGATGAGCCTTTGACCCTGCGGAGCCGGGCGGCGCACCGGGTCATGGCGGAGGACGTCGCCACAACAGCATCCAGCTACTTCACAGCCGATTCGCCTCGGCCGGCGCGCCCTGGGCTTCTGGACCTATCCCTGCCCTTCCGGCGTATGCGCGCATCCCTGCACCGGTCTCGCCTGTCCGCGGCACGTTCCTGAAATCCGAACGCGGGAGGCAAAGCCGTCTCCGAGAGCCCGACGCATTCGCGCCTCGGCCACGGTGACGGCACCTCCGCGAATAAATCTGCTGCGTAGGAAAGTCCATAGGTTTTTTCCTATTGACACCTGTCGGATATTTCCTATTATCGCTCCTACACCACGGGAGACGATCCTATGCGCCCCAGCCCCTTCCCCCTGAACATGCCCGAGGCCGAGCGCCGGAAGGTGTCCCAGCAGCGGTATGCGGTCCTCATGGGCCAGATCGGCACGCTGGCAAGCGCCATCGGCTGGGACGCCGCCTATGTGGAGCCGCACCAACGGGCGCTGGCTGAGTGCATCCAGAAGCTGGCTGGCTTGGACCTGCACCGGATCGGTCTCCCCGCCGAGGCTTGGGAAGGCGAGAAGATCACCTCGAACCTCTACGGGATTGCGGTGGCGGTTGATCCGCTGATCAAGGCCATCGGTGACGAGGCCGCCAGCAGCTTCAACATTCCGGCCGGCGAGCTGGCGCGCAATTTCGAGGATCAGGTTCTCGGCGCTCTCGACGGCAATGCCACCCACACCGTTGTGGAAGCCGCGAAGGCTTTCGTGGCGCAAGGCCGGGAGGTCGCGTGATGCGCACCCTCCTTCTCGAACCACTGCGTGAACTGGCCCGTCCCGGCACGCTGGGCGAACTGGCCGCCCTCAGCCTGTTCTTCGCGATGGGCTTCGTCTGGCTGGCGCTGGGAGCGGTGCAATGAACGCCACCCTCCCGCCCATGGACCTGCCTCGGGTCGCCTATCGCCGCCCTCGCTGGGAAGTCGCCGCCGTTGCTGGCGCGCTCGGCCTCGCTATCGGGCTCCTGGTTGCCGCCATCGTCATGAAGGGATGCTCATGATGCATACGACGCTGGACCGCGTGCGCGCCGTGATCGCTGACACTATGGGCACGACGCCCGACAAGATCGACGCAAATGCCCACCTCATCGACGACATCGGGTGCGACTCCCTCGACTACGTCGAGATCACGATCGGGCTCGAAAAAGAATTTGCAGTCCATATCCCCGACCGCGACGTCGAACATCTCCACCGCGTCAGCGAAATTGTGGCTGCCATTGATCGGCTGCTGGCTGAACGGGTGCCGGCATGAGCATCACCGTGAAGCAATGGGACGGGAAGCCGATCAGCGAGCCGGGGATATATGCCGGCGTGCCGATGTCGGCCTACCACGGCGCTCGCCTCTGCAATGCGCCCAGCGTGTCGTCATCGGGGCTACGGACGATCATGTCCAAGAGCCCGGCGCATTACTGGTGCGAGAGCCCATACAACCCGGATCGGATCGACCAGAAGGAAGTCGATGCGCTGGTGCTGGGCCGGGCCGCGCATCACCTGCTGCTAGGCGAGGACGACTTCTCAACGCAGTTCATCACCCGGCCGGACAAGTTCGATAGCTGGCGCACGGCCGCGGCGAAGGACTGGAAGACCGAGCAGGAAGCGCAGGGCCGCACGGTGCTGCTGCCGTCGCAGCTTGAGCAGATCCGGGGCATGGCGCGCGGCCTTGCCGGCAATGCTCTGGTGCGCGCCGGAATCCTCAACGGCGAGATCGAGCAGACCATCACATGGCGCTGCAAGGACACCGGGGTCTGGCTCAAGTCTCGGCCGGACGCGATCCCGAATGACTCGGGCGACTTCGCCGACCTCAAAACCACCACCAGCGTTCAGACCGCGGACCTCGCCCGGACCATCGCGGAATACGGCTACCACCAGCAAGCCGCCCTGATCGCCTCTGGCTGGCACGCCCTCACCGGCCGAGACCTTGCCAGCTTCTCGTTCGTCTTCGTGGAGAAGGCTCCGCCCTACTGCGTCCGCATCGTCACCTTGCGGGACGAGGACCTGGCACGCGGGGAACGGCAGAACATGCTCGCGATCCGCACCTTTGCTCGCTGCATGGAGACCGGCGAGTGGCCCGGGCCCGGCTCGACCGATGCTGAATACCTCAGTCTTCCCGAGTGGAAGCAGAAGCAGATCGACCACCAGATTGAACAGGCGGAGGCCGCGTGATGGCGTTTGATGTCGCCAAGATTCAGGACCGGATCGACTTGACGGCCGCGAGCGGCGTTGTCGTATCCGACGAGACCGGCGGAATTCGCTTCCAGAATATGCTGGAGGTGCTTGAATTCAGCAAAATGATGGCGGTTGCCGATACGGCAGTGCCAAAGCACCTGCGCGGCAATCCCGGCATGTGCCTTGCCGTCTGCGTGCAGGCACTGGAATGGCGGTTCTCACCCTTCGCGGTGGCGAACAAATCCTATGTCGTGAATGACCGGATCGGCTACGAGTCCCAGCTTGTCCATGCCGTCATCGAGCAGCGGGCGCCGATCACCGGCCGGCTCCGGCACAAGTTCGATGGCGAGGGTGACGACCGCCGCTGCATCGTCACCGCAACTCTGCGGGAGACCGGAGAGACGCTGGAATATGTCTCGCCGCCGATCAGCAAGATCAATCCGAAGAACTCCCCGCTCTGGAAGACGAAGCCGGACCTCCAGCTTTACTACAACACCAGCCGCGACTTCTGCCGCGCCTATTTCCCGGACGTGCTGCTGGGTGTCTACAGCCAGGATGAGCTGCGCGACCACGTCGGCCCGGACAACGCCAAGGACGTGACGGCAAAGCCGGACGTCGGCAGCCGGCTTAAGGGCAACAAAGGCCGCGGCTTCTCGGCGCAGCATGTCGAGCGCGAGACGCGGGGCGTGGTGGATCAGGCCGCCTCCGAACCGGCCACGGAAACATCAGAGGATGCAGCGTCCAATACCGTGGACGCAGGGGCGACGCAGGACTCGGAGCAGCCGGTCGCCCCCACCAATCAGGAATCGTCCGGACCAGATACCGGCGATGAGGGGCAGGCTGGCGATGGCACCGCAAGCGTCGCCGGCCTGCTGCCCGAAGGATGGGAGCGTTCCTATGCGGATGCGCTGCGGCAGGCCGCGAAGAAGGACTCGCTTGAAAAGCTGGGTAAGCGGTTCTGGGCCGATCACAGCACGACATGGGAGCAGGTGCGAGAGACCGAGCACGCGAACACTGCGTCTGCGATCTTCTCCGCCTTCTGGGATCACTTCGGGAAGCCAGAAGCCCTCGACGCCGTGCTCCGTGAACTGGGAGCGGCGTGATGAACCTGCTCTTTATCGACATCGAATCCTCCGATCTCCCCCGCCCGGGGGCCACCCAGCCGTGGATCGTGCAAGTCGCGGCAGAACTTGAATACGGCGACGGCTCGCCCTCGGAGATGATGTGCTTTCGCATCCGCGCCGATGGGCGGACAATCCGGCCCGGTGCGCAGAACGTCCATGGGATCAGCACCGGCATGGCCGGCCGGTCTGGGATCAATGAGGGCCTTGTCCTGTCCAACCTCTGCGGCCTTGCGGCGGTCGCTGATGCGGTTGTCCATCACGGCAAGGACTTCGACCGGGACATGGTCGCAAGCGCCCTGACGCGGCTCCCAGAGCGCGAGACGGCCATTGGTGCGCTGGACTGGCTGGCAACGATCAAGTCCTGCGAAACCGGCGAAGCCATGGGGCGGGTGCTCCGAGCCTTCGTCAACGACTCCAGGATGCTTGAACAAGCGTGGCTGCGCCCCGGCTTGGAGTTCGTCTCAACGATGGACGCGGCAACGCCGTTCTGCCGGCTGCCCGGCACGCACGAGAGCGGCGGCTATAAATGGCCCAGCCTCGATGAGGCGTGCGAGCAACTGCTCGAAATGGAGCCCCGCGCCGGCCACCACAACGCCTGGGACGACGTCCAGCGTTGCAAGCGGCTCTATCACTGGCTGCGGGATCAGCGGGCATTCGAGAGGGCGGCGGCATGATGGCGCCATCCAGTTACCTCGGGCCAGGTGTCCGCGTTGGGCTTCTAACAATCATCGGAAGAAACGCGAACCCTCCCCGCCGCGGTACGTTTTGGAATTGCCGTTGCGTTTGCGGGAATGAGCTTGTTCGCTATGGAGGACATCTCCGATGTGGCTACAAGTCGTCGTGTGGATGCGTAAAAAACGCCCACCGAACCCATATGATGACAGGTACCCCAGAGTATCGAGCGTGGAACAATGCGCGGAGTCGTTGCTATCGGGAAAAGGATCGCAAGTATCCCCTTTACGGCGGCCGCGGCATCGCGATGTGTGACGAATGGCGTCGTTCGTTTTCTGCCTTTTTCGCCGACATGGGGCCCCGGCCCTCGCCAAATCACACCCTCGATCGCATTGACAACAATGGAAACTACGAGCCCGGAAACTGCCGATGGGCGACCTCGATAGAACAGAACAATAATCGTCGCTTCAACCGCCATATCCACCTGAACGGGCGCCGACTAACCGTTTCAGAAGCTGCCCGTGAAACGGGTATTCCGCACGCTACCATTCTCAGTCGCCTTGACGCAGGTCGCTCTGATGAGGAGGCGGTTGGCCATGCCTAGAAAGGTAGAGGAATGGCGGGGCTCAACACCGGACGCCAAGGTCCCCGACCGTGTGCGGCTCCGCATCTTCGAACGGCATGGCGGCTGTTGCTATCTCACCGGCAAAAAGATCCGCGCCGGCGAGGCGTGGGAGTTGGACCACGTCGTTGCACTGATCAACGGCGGCGAGCACCGCGAAAGCAATATGGCTCCTGCCTTGGTGGCCGCTCACAAGGCCAAGACCCGCGAAGACGTCCGGCTCAAGGCCAAGTCCGCCCGCATCCGCAAACGCGCGGCCGGGATCCAGAAGCCCCGCACGATTACCCGTTGGCGCAATTTCGCCGGTGAGATCGTCACCGCGACGAGGGACCGCACATGACCGTCACCGCCTATCCTCTCCACTGGCCCGAAGGCTGGCCGCGCGCGACGAGCCGCAAGCGCGCCAAGTTCTCGAAGGGCGAGCGGCAATACACCGCCAACGGTTCGTGGATGGGCCATCGCGATCTGAGCATCGCTGACGGCACCGGCCGCGTGTTGAACGAGCTACAGGCTCTCCGTGTCCCGCACGGCGAGGCCATCATCAGCACGAACCTTGAGCTTCGGCTCGACGGCCTGCCGCGGTCGAACCAGTCGGCACCGACGGACCCTGGCGTTGCCGTCTATTGGCGGAAGCCAGGCCAGCCGATGAAGGTCATGGCCATCGACATCTATGACCGGGTTGCGGACAACCTCGCAGCCATCGCGGCCACGCTGAATGCCATGCGAGCCATTGAGCGGCACGGCGGCGCGCAGATCCTCGAACGGGCGTTCACCGGGTTCGCAGCTCTGCCGTCGCCACGATCATGGCGCGATGTGCTCGAACTCGGCGCCCACGCCACGCGGGAGAACATCGAGGCGAACTTTCGCCGGCTGGCGCGCGACCGTCATCCCGACCGGGGCGGCTCTGCCGACGCCATGGCCGAACTCAACAATGCGCGAGAGACCGCGCTGCGCGAGGTGTCGGCATGACCACACCCCAAGACGTTGCCGGGCTGGCGGCGCGAATGGACCTTGATCAGTTCGAGGGCCACACGCGGGGGCCGTGGTCACCGATGGCCGTGCGGCGTGGGCGCGCAGGGGTGGCTCAACGGTTTCGCCGCATGATCCTCATGTCCCTCAGAGTGGTGGGGGTATGCTACAACCGAGACATTTATTCGCTGTTGGGAGACGATTTTGAAGCACACTAGTCGATTGGGAATTGCCACGTTGCTGATGGTCATCAGCGCTACCAGCTTTTCACCTGCACTTTCCCAGCCAGATCGAGCTTCTGCGCTCGACCGGGAAGTTATCGCCTCTCGATACGAACAGTGCATGAAAAATGCTGCGGTGTCATACCAGGATTTCCCCATCGAGAGGCATAAGACGTTCTGCACTTGTGTCTCTCAGAGGTACACCGACATGTATGTAAGCGCGGCTGACTCTATTCGTCGTCAGACCCAAATAACTATGCGCGCAAGCATGATCTGCGGGAGCAGACAGTTCCTCCGGGATCGTGAGGCCCAACGGAAGAAGCGCCTCGAAGACCAAAAGTCGGACCGCTGATCTCATGGTCTACCGGACGGTGATCCTTATCGCGATGACGATCTGCTCCCTCTCTCCAGCAGAGGCAAAGCCAGTCCGGCTTGGTGCGCTCAGGGTCGTCGATGGAGACACCGTCCGGGTTGGCCGGGAGACCTACCGGCTGGTCGGCCTCAACGCCCCGGAGACGGGCTCACAGGCCATGTGCGAGCGGGAGCGCACACTGGGCGCGGCAGCTACCCGGCGCCTGCGCCAGCTTGTGGCGGGCGGCGGTGTGGACCTCCAGCGTGTGGCCTGTGCCTGCCGGCCGGGTACCCAGGGCACGCCGCGGTGCAACTTCGGGCGCGCGTGCGGCGTCCTGCGCATCCGCGGCCGGGACGTGGCCGATATCCTTATCTCCGAGGGTTTGGCCGAGCGGTATGTCTGTCAGGGCACCCGGTGCCCGCCGAGACGAGGGTGGTGCGGATGACGGTCAAGAACGCCCCCTCCCCGGCCAGCCTCCGGTTCCGCGTCGATCCAGGCGACGTCCCCGCCGCCAAGGCTGCGCGGCGCCTGCACCTTACCGAGGACCGGTTCCTCGAACTGCTACCGCGCCTTCTGACCCGCGGATTCCCGCCCGCGGACCCGGACACCGGGATGTTCGATCTGGAAGCGATTGACGCTTGGCGGCGGTCCAGGTCGGCCGACGCTACCCGATATCCACAGGGGGGCGGCTTGACGGGGGCGCGCCTATCGCCGGACGGTCCGAGCAGAAGTCTGGGGGATCGGTTCGTTGAAGCGCAACAGCGGCGGCAGGCCACGGAGCGGAAGCGGTATGGTTGAGCTTCCCCGTTATGTGAAGCCCATCCGAAAGGCCAATGGCCGGGTCTTCTACTATTTCATGAAATACCGGGGAACCGCGGACGCTTGGCCGGCCGTGCCCCTACACTTTCCGCCGGGCTGCACCGAGTTTGTGCAGCGGACCGCGATTTGCCAATCCCTGCTGGCTGAGCGGACGGCTGCCGAATGGAGATGGCACCTTGTGGACGCCAGCCAGCGCCGGCATGCGCTCCCCTCCCCAACCGACCCGGCTTTTTGGGACGCCGCGATCAGAGCCGACGACCTCGGGCGTAAAATGGACGCCGGCGAGGCCAAGACATTCTCTGGACTGATCATGGCCTTTCGCGAAGGCGCGATATATCAGCATGATCTGGCGACCAGCACGCGAGCCCAATACGACCGGTTTCTCGACCTGATTCAGGAGACGTGGGGCGATGACGTGGTGGCAGACCTCACCCCAGTCGATGCCCAGCAGGCTATCGACAGCATGTCCGCGACACCGGGATCCGCGCGCTATTTCCGGTCGGTACTCTCCCGCCTGATCAAATGGGGAATCCCCCGAGGGTATCGGCTCGACAACCCCGTCGAACACACCGAGAAGATCGACAGCGGCGGGACCTGGGACCCATGGCCGGCTTGGGCGTTCGAGCTGTTCTTTGAGCATGCCCGGGTCGGACTCCACCTGCCTGTTTACTCCGGCCTTTTCACGGGCCAGCGCAGCGTCGACATCATGAACATGAGGCGGCCGCTGGACCGGGCCACGGAAATGCCGGTTCTGGCGCAGAAGACCGGCGAGATCGTGCCGGTTCAGATCCACTCCGAGTATCGCCTGATCATCGCTGCGGCGAAAACCGATAATCTGATGCTGCACCTGCGGGAGGATGGGGTGCCATGGACCCTCGCCGGCTTCCGCACGGCTTGGCAGCGTGAACTGACCTTTACCGTCGAGCCCGGCGCGGAACAGGCTCTCGTCGAAAAAGCGGCAGCGATGAAGCGCATCCGCGATGCCGGCCTCGTCTTCCACGGGTTGCGGAAGAACGCGGTTTGCATGCTGCTGGAGGTTGGATGCTCCGAGGATTACGCCGGCGCCATCGTCGGAATGAGTCCGCAGATGGTGCGCCACTATTCCAAGCAGATCAGCAAATTCAGGCTGGCCAGATCGGCCATGAAACAGTTGGAAAGCGGATGGTCCGACATCCGGCAGAACGTGCTCGGATCGGTTTCCAAACCCCCTATTTCAGGGCCTCGTTGAGGCACATTTCAGCGCCGCGTTTGGAAACCGGAAGCTTTGAAACCATTACTGAAAGTGCCAATAGCCACTTTCTTTTAATCAATAGGTCCTGGGTTCGAGCCCCAGCGCGCTCACCATCACCTTGGCTCGCGTCAGCAGACTCAGCCACGGCTGTGACAGCCACTTTCGGTTTCTGCCCGAACTCCATTTCGTCTCGATCGGAAGCGGTATGGACTGTCACGTCCGGCGTGGCTGGCGGCCGCAAGCATGGTCCTTGAATAGAGAAAACCCGCAGTCCTGCCGGACCGCGGGGTGTAGAGATCGAGTTGGCGGACATCCTGGTTGGCAGGAATCCTAGTTGGCGGGAATCTTGGCCAGGCGGATATTCTCGCCCCAGCCCTTGATTTCACTCACGAGAAA